>JACQFM010000182.1 GCA_016200035.1 Nitrososphaerota archaeon | reverse complement strand
TTTTGGGTCACAAATGATTCCTCCTTTACCTCCGCCAAACGGAACATCTACTATTGCACACTTCCAAGTCATCCACATCGATAATGCTTTTACTTCTTCTATTGTAACGTCAGGATGATATCTTATTCCACCCTTATGTGGTCCACGAAAGTCGTTGTGTTGAGATCGGAATCCAGTAAAAACCTTAATCTTTCCATTGTCCATTTTCACAGGCAATGACACCGTAAGAACTTTTTTTGGTGTTGCAAGCATTTCGTGAATACCTGGATCAAGCCTTAGAATTTTTGCAGCATCAGCAAGTTGTTTTAATGCATTTTGCCAAGGATCTATTTTTACCAAATTGTACCGATCTGAGTCACTTGATATTGTATTTAAATTTGTTGAGAAAAAGTACCGTTAATTTTCGGAAGGTGGTTCTTGGTGTTAACCAGTGGAAGTTATCACCTAACATTTCCATAAAGATCCATACAAGGAGTACTGTTAATTTTTAGGTTTTGACTCTTCGCTTTGATCTTTACTTTGCGATCCCATCTTCGAAGCAATTAGGTCTCTTAGTTCTTCGTTGGTTTTGTTTACAAAGTCAACTCCAAGCGATTTTGCAATCGTTTCCAGCTTTTCTCTTTCTGTCTGTACTGGGCCTTGAATGGTCAAGTTATAACCACCAGTAGCATTCTGGAACTCATTTTGGACCATGTGTTTGGTCTTGTTATATTCGGCCATTGCTTTTCCAAGCTTTCTTGAAAGCTCCGGAAGGCGCTTTGTACCAAAAAACAAAACTATAGCTACAAAGGCTATGATTATCCATTCACTGCCAAGTATATCAAGAGAGAAGCCTAGCACATCTAATTTTAATTTGTTCCAAAATTAAATATTTGGATTCCAAGCAGATTGCAGCTCTTTCTTTTTTAAAGCAAGTATGGACGTAACGATAATTCCGAGACTAAAAAATACGATGTATGGATATTCATTTCCAAAAAAATATGCAATAATTCCCGCAAAAAGTGGTCCAGCTGCCCAGCCGACTCCAAATGTTGTCTCATATGCGCCTATCAAACCGCCAGAATGTTCCTTCCTTACTTTCCTCATGATAATCTCAAAAGTTAGTGGAAAGTATACTGTAAAACCAAATCCCATAACTAGCACAGCAATGGCAAAAACTTCTATAGAAAACGAATAAAATACTATTAACATGCCTACGGCAATGGAAAGCATAGTTGCAATAAGACCATAGAAGATTCGTTTTGCTAACCACGCAGAAAAAACTAATGATATTAATCGAGAAATACCAAAAATGAAAAACAGCAGTTCTATGTGCGATTCTGAAATTGATCTGTCGCTTAGAAATGCTGGAAAGATAGTGAGAATTGTTCCAAAAGCGGAGCTGCAATATACCAGCATCATCACTACGGTTGGAAATTTTAGAATTTGTTTAACTGACACCAAGGAAAATTTTGTGTGATTATGGGTCTTGCCATAACTTTTCAGAAGTAATGATGACACAATTCCAGTTGCAATCGAAAAGGTAGCATATTGGAATAACACTCTGTAGGTTATCTCAAAGTGTTCAAGCAATAGATTCCCGATTAAGGGCCCAATCATTAACCCCCCTACGAAAAATCCCATGAATTTTGCAATTGCCTTTACACGGCCCTCTGCAGGGGTTACACGAGCTATGATTGATTCACATGGAGGCCAAAAAAAGGAATGGGCGATGCCTACCATAGCCCTAAACGCGGCAACCTCAGGAACTGATTCAGAGATTGAAAGCAGGTATATTGCTGTGGTATTTATTGCAATTCCAAGTGAGAGCAAGAGTCCATTGTTAAATCTGTCAAGTAACAATCCAACAAAGAGCGGAATAAACATGTACGGAACAAAATTTGAAAGACCGATTAACCCAAGTTCAAAATATGAGGCTCCTATTACTTCTTTAGAAAAAACTGGAACTATTGGGTTGTGCATTCCGTAGGAAAATCCTACGATTAAAGCTGTGATGTATACTAGAACTAAAGGCCTGTTCATATCACTTGTATGCAGCTACCATAATTGCACCGCCCATCATTGCCTTTTCAAATTCTGCCTTTGAGAATTTTTCAAGAAGCATTTTTTCAAGCTTTTTGTTTTGTGGCCATAGCTTGTATGTTCGATAAAGAGTAGAAAATTTCAATCCCAATTTTCCAGCTGCGACAAAAGCTATAATGGGCAATATTAATTTTAGATAAAAAGAAACCCCAAATCTTATCAAAAAATGATCTGGCTTTCCCAAGTCAACAATTACGAACCTTCCCCCCTTCTTTAATACTCGGTGAATTTCTGAAATTGCAGTCTTTAGACTTATTGCATCTCGTAAAGAGTAGCCACAAATTACGGCATCAAACTTTTCATCTTGAAATGGCATATGCTCAAAGACACCTGAGGTAAGGTTGGGAGGTTTTGTGAATATCTTCCCAGTATTTTTTAGCATCTTTGTGAGTGGATCATAAAGTGTGATTTGCAAATTATCATTACAAATCTTTAGTGCGGTTTTAGACATATTACCAAAACCAGAGCCTGCGTCAAGAACCATATTTCCTTCCATTACTCTTCCGGTTAGTCCTCGCATACGAAATTCTACGTCTTTGCCAAGCGAAATAGCAGAGTTAACCTTGTCATAAACCGGAATGATATCTTCTAAAACATCAAGAACTTGTTCCCAGTAACTTCCAAGACCCACGTCAAATTTAGAATATCTGGATATTATATGTCAATCAGGATTTCATTTCAGCAACTACAGAGCGAATTCCTTCTTGGTATGAAGGATAGACAAACTCGCAGAGCTTGGCAATTTTTGCGTTTGATGTTTTAACGGAAGTTATAAGGAGTTTTACAAACTCTCCGCCCATTACGGCTTTGGCCAAAAATGTAGGAACGGTTCCGGGATGCTTGACTCCCAACTCGTCAGCTACAAAATTTATGTAGTCTTTAAAAATGGTTGGGTTTGAATCAGTAACGATAAAGGATTGGTTTACCGCATTTTTTTCAGCAATTGATACAAGTGCGGAAACTGCATCATCTACGTGAATAAAGCTTCTATAATATTCACCAGAACCTGGTAGCTTAAAGGAGCCCTTCTTGAGTCTGTCTACCATAATTGATTTAAACCAACCACCGTTGCCGTAGACGTCACCAAGATATGCGACGCTAAATGCAATTCCTCTTTCTTTACAGTTTGATTCCAAATATTTTTGCGCTTCAAGTCTTACTTTTGCGTAGTCCGTATTTGGATTCAATGGTGAGTTCTCATCAATAATTCTACCTTCAGGATCACCAAAAACACCCAGACCTGATACATATACTAGAAATTTTGTTTTATCTTTCACAAGACTAAATAGATTTACGGTGCCATCGTAGTTGACAGTTCTTGAAACTTTCTTGTCCTTTTCTCCAGGCCATGATGCAGCCAGATGATATACAATGTCATATTTGTCATCTGGGAGAATAAAATCAGGATATGTAAGATCTCCGTTTATGGTTTTTGCTGAAGGATTTTGGATGTTACCAGAGCGTACTAGACAGGTAAGTGTTGCTCCTCTATTGGCAAGTTTATCAACAAGCCTAGAACCAATGAAACCTGTGGCACCAGTAATAAGGACCTTCATCGTATGAAAATCAAAAACGTTGCTTAAAGGTTTAACCTGAGATCAACGAGTAGATAACCAAAAATTAAATTCACCATAGAATCACTCATTTCCATATTGAAATATTCTTGTCCAAAATGCAAATCAAAGTTGGAAACACAAAAAACATTCAATCAGAAAATTTTGTTTGATTGCATTTACTGTGGGTTACAGGATATTGTAGATCACAAAAAAAACATGGATGAAGCATACCTTGACTTTCTGACAAAGTATGATGATGGGAAAATACTAGGCAAGAAAAAGATGCATGGTTTTCTGGAACAGGAAGGAATTGTACAAAGTGAAGAAGAAATAAAAAAAATGGTTGGTGAGGCTAAACTTGATGAATTAACAAGATCAATCATTTTTTCAAAAAACCTCTACGTTTCGCACTATAGAAACCTCTCAGAACCCGAGCCTGAGAAAGGATCCCAAGTATCGGAAATGGGATTAGATGATAACATTGTGCGTGCTTTGAATGAGAGAGGTATTTACAAATTTTACAAATTTCAAGAAGATACTATTCAACAAATAATGCATGAAAATAACGTAATAATCACTGCACCTACTGCATCAGGAAAAACTGAGGCATTTCTTGTTCCTGTAATCCAGAAAATATTAGATGAGAGAGATTCCGAAGGAAGAATTATCGCACTTTTTGTTTACCCTACCAAGTCCCTTTCAAAGGATCAGCTTCTAAAAATAAAGCAAATTACTGATAGACTTGGGATAGGAGTAGCCATATTTGATGGCGATACAAAACAAGAAGACAGAAATAAGATCTTTGAAAACATTCCTCAGATTATAATAACGAATTTTGATGTGCTTCATTATCATTTATGGCATCGAAGTCGATTTGCAGCTTTATTATCTAGTGTAAAATTCCTTGTCGTAGATGAAACCCATGTATATTCAGGAATATTTGGCTCGAATGTTCATTATATCATAAAGAGGTTGAAAAGAATTTGTTCAAGACTACAAATTATTGCTTCATCTGCAACGCTTGACAATGCTCTGCCGTTTTGTGAACAGCTCTTTGGCGCACCAATGAAGTTAGTTTCAGGGTCTGGTAAAAAAGGAACAACCGATTTTGGTATGCTTTTTCCGTCACTAAGAACGCAGCGTGCCTTAATGGTTGATATCCTGAAAAAGCTTGCGTCAAAAAAACACAAAACACTTGTCTTTAGTAACTCACATCTAAATTCCGAACTTCTTACTATACAAGCAAGGAAGCAAAAGGTAGACATCAAAGTGCACAGGGCTGGTCTGATGGCAAACTATAGAAAATCCGTAGAGCAAGCTTTCAAAAACGGAACGCTTATGGCAATCTCTTCTACGCCTACACTTGAACTAGGAATAGACATAGGCGATGTTGATGGAGTGATATCAAGTACCATTCCTGTAAACAGGTTATTTCAAAGAATGGGCAGAGCTGCAAGAAAGGGTCAAAATGGATATGCGTTTTTGGTGCTTGGAAACGATCCTATATCTCAATATTACAAAAATCATCCTAGTGACTACTTTGAGGATGTTGAGAAGATCTATATCGATCCAAAGAATCCTTTTGTTGAAGAATTTCAGGTGCTTGCCATGGCATGTGACAAGCCTATTGCAAAACATGAGCTAAAAGAGCATAGCGAAATTATTGATAAGCATCTGGCCACTGGCAACTTGGTTCTAATTGATAATAGATATGTTCCAAGCTACTCTCAAATCGAGACGTTGCTAAATGACTACAACATAAGAGGCATTGGAAAATCAATTGACATATTTTTAAATGATAAAAAGGTTGGTGAGCGAGCTCTTCCAATTGCTCTTGAAGAACTACACGAATCAGCTATCTATTTTCTTGCCGGAACAAGATATAGAGTCAAAGAATGCGGCTATCCTGAAAAAATGTATGCAAGACTAGAATATCTTCCAAGAGACCATCCATATTATACAAAGGCATTAACTGACGAGTGGCCAACAATAGAAACAGTATACGAAAAGAGAAAAGTTAATGGAATTGAAGTTGCTTTTTGCAAGCTGCACATACAAAAAAGAGTTTACGGATATGTCAACATAGAAATTGGATATGAGGTAGCACAAGGTCAGCGTGTTCTTCTAGATAAGCCATTAGAGTATGATTTTGTATCAAAGGGAATTGTGTTCAAAGCTCCACGACCAATGACGCTAATAGAAAAATCAGATAAGAAAGAGTATGTAGAAGCCAGTGGTTACCACGCAACCGAGCATGTGGTTATAGAAGGAAGTAACATGATAACTGGAGGTGTCTCTCAAGACCTTGGAGGTATATCCCTTGACACTTCAGGATTAATTTTTGTTTATGATTCAGCAATAGGTGGAAATGGTGCAAGCAAGGCCCTCTACGATAGGTTAGAAAAGGTCTGTGATAGGAGTCTACACATACTAAGAGAATGTCCCTGTAAAAGTGAAGCTGGCTGTCCAAGATGCACTTTTTCTTACAGATGTGGCAACAATAACGAATATCTACACAAGCTTGCAGCTACCGAAGTTTTACAAAGAATTATCGACGGTGAAATAACTGAAATATCAGGACCTGTAGACAGTGATAAGCCGCTAGTATAGATCTAGCTAAAAGGAAAAAATCCCAAAGATACAAATTATTGAGTTCAGTTTCTAATAATTCTCATGGACAAGGTTGCTCTAGTAACTGGAAGCTCAAGTGGCATAGGTTTTGAAACATCGCTTGCTCTTGCGAGGGAAGGATTTTACACTTATGGAACCATGAGGGATGTCAAAAAAGGAAATACCATAAAAGAGGTTGCTAAAAAAGAAAACCTAAAGATTCAAGTATTAGAGCTTGATGTTGACAAAGACCAAAGCATCCATAGTTGTGTTAATCAAATTTTAAGAGAAAAAGATAGAATTGATGTCCTGGTAAATAATGCGGGCTATGGTCTCTTTGGTTGTCTGGAAGATATTTCGATGGAAGAGCTAAAGGCTCAATTTGAAACAAATTTCTTTGGTGCGGTAAGAATGCTTCAGGCAGTCTTACCTGTAATGCGTAAACAAAAATCTGGAATAGTAGTAAATGTGAGCTCTGTGGCTGGAAGAATTGGCTTTCCAGTTTCTCCTGCATACATAAGCTCAAAATTTGCACTTGAAGGGCTAAGCGAGTCACTAAGATACGAGCTCACCCCATTTGGTATTAAGGTCATAATAATAGAGCCTGGTGTAATTAAGACAAACTTTATGTCATCTGTAAAAAGAGCCACAAAGACAGATTCTGTATATAATGAAATTACAAACAAGGTGATAAGTGGAATAACCATGATGGCAGGAATGGGAACGCCTGCCGAAGAGGTGGCAAAGACCATAATAAAGGCGATCAAGTCTGAAAACCCGCTTCCCAGGTATTCTGTCGGAAATGACGCAGCAATGTTTCTGGAAGCAAAGAAGATGAAGACGGACCAAGAGTTTGAGAATTATATCAAAAAAGAGCTATTTGGTACCTAAAGGACTGCTTTCAGGGTACGTTGATATACCCTTCAAAGTCAATTTTTGTCAGAGTCAACAGATTTAGGCGTTAGTTTGGAGATAATTTGAAATGAAATGGAAAACCCTACACCATAATGGAATAGCCTTTCCTCCCCCCTTTGAGTCCAAGGGCATCTTCATCAAGATAAAGGGTGAAAAGGTAAACCTGAACTTAGAACAAGAAGAGATGGTATACCAGTGGGCAAAGAAAAAAGACACACCTTATGTCAAAGATGAGGTCTTTTGTAAGAACTTCCTTTCTGACTTTGTAAAGGTTCTTCCACCAAAATTCAAGAATATTTCGCTATCAGATATCGATTTTTCTCAAGCTTACGAAATTGTTGACAAAGAAAAGGATGCAAAGTTGCTTATGAGTAAAGAGGAGAAGAAGGCTCTTGCTAAACAAAGAAAAGAGATCAGGGAACAGATGAAGACAAAATACGGAAAGGCAATAATGGATGGTAAAGAAGTTGAAGTAGCTAACTGGATGGCAGAGCCACCAGGTCTTTTCCTTGGACGTGGTGCGCATCCCCTAAGAGGCAGGTGGAAACCAAGGGTGACCGGAAAGGATGTTACGTTAAACCTTGGCAAAGAAGTCAAGATACCTGATGGGCATTGGGGAAAGATAATTCACGAGTCAGACTGTATGTGGCTTGCAAGCTGGGAGGACTACCTTACAGATAAAAGAAAGTATGTTTGGCTTGCAGATACTTCAGATCTAAAACAAGAACGAGATAAAATGAAGTATGAAAAAGCAATCAAACTAGCTGACCAGATTGGTAAAGTAAAAGAAAAAATAGTAAGCGAGATGTCAAACCGTGATCAGAAAAAAAGAAGGATAGCAACTGTTTGTTACTTGATATATAGAACGGCGATGAGAGTGGGTGATGAAAAGGATCCTGATGAAGCTGATACCGTTGGTGCCACAACACTAAGAGTAGAGCATATAAAACTACGACCAAATGCAATAGAGTTTGACTTTCTTGGAAAGGACAGCGTTAGGTGGCAAGAAACTATTCCTGTAGATGGCCAAGATAAAGTGT
This sequence comes from Nitrososphaerota archaeon, assembly GCA_016200035.1. Taxonomy (GTDB): domain Archaea; phylum Thermoproteota; class Nitrososphaeria; order Nitrososphaerales; family Nitrosopumilaceae; genus JBBDNF01. The sequence continues at coordinate 6,913 of JACQFM010000182.1, read as the reverse complement.
TGTATGATAACCTCATGAAGTTGACGGAAAAGAAAAAACAAGAAGAACTCATTTTCGATGGAATTACCTCAAGACATGTAAATGAGTTTCTAGGCAGCGTTGTAAAGGGCCTAACAGCGAAGGTCTTTAGAACTTACCTTGCGACCAATGTTGTCAAAAATTATCTTAAAAAAGTAGATAATCTTAATGGCAAATCAGAAAACGTAAAGATCTATCACGCAAAACTTGCAAACCTTGAAGCAGCTATTACCTGCAACCACAAAAGAACCATACCAAAAAACTTTGGGGAATCATTAGAAAAAAAGAGAGAAGCCCTCAAGAAATTAAAGACAGCTGTTCCCAAGACTGAGAAACAACGTGAGAGATTGAAGCTTCGTGAAGAAAAACTAAAGCTCACAATCGAACTTGCCGAAAAAACAAGAGATTACAACTTGGGTACTTCACTTCGTAATTACATTGATCCTCGTGTGTTCAAAGCATGGACTGACCAAGTCGGCCTAGAGTGGCAGAAGCTCTACACAGCTGCTCTTCAGAAGAAGTTTCAGTGGGTTACCAAGGAGAATGTTGGCTGGAAAAAAATTGCAAATGCATGAACGAGTTTGAATTACAAAACTAGATCTGAGATTTACTGTTAATTCCAATATACTCAAGCTACATTTAATTGCATCAAAAATTAGGCGTAATCTGTGCCGGGGTAGCTCAGCCTGGCCTAGAGTGCCAGTCCACACAAAAGGGTAATACTCATAATCTGGAGGTCGTGGGTTCGAAACCCACCCCCGGTATACATCATCCGGTTTAATACCCGACCTTGCGTATAGAATCTGTTGAGCCAAAAACAGGTTGCAAGGAAACAAAGAGGAGTCCATGACTACGAGGGCATGATGCGAAGTCTCAACGTTCTGATTGAAAATAAGTTATCTCCTGAAAATTCCGTAATAATTCACAAATACGATAAAGAGATGGTGGGTCAATCCATTGCACTTTCAACAAGGATAAGGAACCTAAGGGCATTGTTAGCACTGACCAGACTTGTAAACAAGAGCTGGGAAGATGTAACAAAAGAGAACATTGATGATGTCAAAAAAATTCTTTCAATTCCATATATTGATATTAAAAATGACATAGATCCTAAATTAGAAATCAAAATGTTTGGAGCGTATTTAGATTCAATAATTGGTAACCTGATGTCTAATGCTATTAAAGCAATTAACTCTCAGGACGATAAAGAAACAAGAGAAAACGTAATTTCTATGCGAACTGAAAGATCTAACCAACATTTTATTTTGTATTTCTCTGACAATGGTCCTGGCATACCAAAAGAAAGATGGGAAGCTGTATTTGAGCCACACATCTCAACAACCAGCAAGAATACGTTATTCAGAGGACATGGTCTGGGACTTCCCATAGTTCATTCGATGGTCAGGGAATACGAAGGTGATGTCAAGGTTATTGATCCGGTCCATGGTCAAGGAACTACGTTTTGTATTACGATCCCCTGGAAAGCAATTAATCCAAAGAATTAACAACAATAAGATAATCTGAAGCAAATCAACTAAATGATTATTTACTGCGCAGATATGGCGTCTCAAGATTAAGTTTTGAGATTTTCGTCATTCTTTGTTTTAATCTATTTCTTGAAATCATACAGGCAGTTTTGTTACTATCAATTCCAATGAATTTTCTACCCAAATTTCTGGCTGCGACTAGGGTGGTTCCACTACCACAGAAGGGATCTAAAACCACATCTTTTTCATTTGTAGAAATCTCGATAATTCTCTCCAACAGCCTTTCAGGCTTCTGAGTAGGATAATCTGCTAATTCCTTCTTTGTCACTTGAGCTGATTTGATATCATCCCAAATATCTTGCAACATTAAACCTGGCATTTCATCCAAATATCGCTTCATAACTGGAACTGTGCCTTTTCTAGATTGGATAATTCTCCCGTCATTGTCTAGTCTTTCCATATTTTCTTTGCTGAATCTCCAATATCGTGTAATTCCGTGGAATGGGTACCGGGGATTTCCCTTAGAATGTCCACCTGGCCCACTCAGATCGCCGTGTGCATATCTTCTTCCAGTTTCAGGTTCAACATGTTTGTAATATTTTTGAATATGTTCTTCAGGATACGGCTGGAATATTGGATTCCACGTGTAATTCTTTGTTTTTGAATAAAACAGAATATTATCATGTACTCTTCCAAACAATTTTGATCCTTGTTTAGTGTCATTATGTGCATTATGACGTCTCCAAATTATTTCATTTCTGAAATTTTCATAGCCAAATATTTTGTCAAGCTCCACTTTTAGATAATGTGATGCATGCCAATCACAGTGCAAATACAATGAGCCAGTTTTTTTGATCGTTCTATGACATTCTGTAAGAACTTCGGTCATATAGTCAACGTATTTATCAATATCATTATCCCATTTGTCTTCGAATGAATTTACCTGCCCGTTTTTTGATACTACTTCAAAATTCCTGTTAGAAAAGAATGGAGGATCAAGATAACAGAGATCGGCAAATTCCCCAGGTAGTTTTTGTAAAGTTTGAAGAGCGTCTCCACATATTACTCGATTGAGTTTCTTGAACAACGTATTATTTCCTGCCTGCGTTTTTTTGATATTTCGTGTTATGTGCGAGTGTGAATATTTTTTGATGTATGATTCAACTGCTTCAGTTAAAGCTAGACCTAAAGTCTCTCTGTAAAGCCTAATCTCATATTGTTCTATGATTTAATCACCTTCAAATTCTACTGAACACCTCTCGGCAAAACCTCTCAAAGTTTTTACCTGTGAGTTTGTGCCTCTCGTATTCTTCCTTCAATTCTATGATGTTGTGCCTCTTCCAGACCCTATACTTAGCCTCATTCAACCTTCGTGCAAGTCTTCTGTCTTCATTCAGATCCCGTTCCGACATTATCTGCCAATTCTTTGAGACATAGCCACACACAAAACCAAAAGCATCTATGTCATACAGCATAATCTCCCCCCACCTGGAATACGGGTCGTACCTTTTTGCCTCTCCCTTTATCCTGCCCCGGTTATCCACAATGTAGCCTTCTCTGATTTCATCGTCTATACAATCACCTTTTTCTCCATCTATCGTCGGTTCGAATCGACTGCATTGGTTTGCATCGAATCAATAATGGATGGAACTGTTTGTACAACAACAAATCGGACATTCTGCAACTTGTTTTCGGCAGAGAGAGTTTGAATCAGCTTCCTGTCATCAGAACACACAATTACATTCTGGAATTCATTCAATGCCTTTCTTATGTTACCTGATATATCTGAACTGCCGAGCTCAACATTGATTCCAGTTTTCAGCGAGGGTATTCTTATGTCAGGACCAATCTTCGAGACACTGTAAGCTATTTCTCTACTCGCAAGTTGTCTAGATATCCAGTGAATGTAGAACTCGTGTTTGATACTCGGAATCTGTCCTTTGATCTGGTACAGTACAATTTGACCTCCACGTCCCATTGTGATTCTTGATTTTTCTATTACAGCATTTTTGCTAAGTCTATCAACGGCATCTCTGTACTTTCTGTCATCCCATCCTAAGAGTGATCTCCGTTCTACCATTGAAATAAACGGATTATCTTTGATTGACTGTACGAACTTTTCATCGTCTTCATTTAAATCCGAAACTGTTTCCTCTTTTGGTTTAGAATCTTCTTGATTTTCTGCTTCAATTTCAGACGGTGACATCAGAGGATAGAAATTTTCAAAATCAAAATCCGCAGCTGTCATAAGAAACGGTTCATGTCCGGAAGTGCAGACTATGGCTGTCTTCCTTGGCAGTCTTACAAATCTATCCGAGAGATACTCATATTCGGTGTAGTCCATAAAGCCCGCTGCTTCAGCAATGAGTTTGATGTCCTCTTGGTGCTGCAGCCTGAAGGCTATTTTTGTGCCTATATTCTTGAATATGTCCTTCTCGATGTTGCTTGGAGACTGGGTTATGAGAAGAATGCCACAACCCCTTTTTCTGAGCCTGGTTACAAACTCCGTCGCGGGCCACGACTCGGTAACGATGATTTTTCGCAGAATCTTAGGAACCAGCAACTGTGCCTCGTCTGCCACAAAGACGTTGGAGACCCAGTCACAGGTTCCACGATTCAGCATTTTTCTAAGAAAATATGTTGTAATTGTGTTGTAGATCAGACGCAGTTCGCTTCCATATGCCACAAGCGCGTCAAGTGCATGCAAGTCGATTATTATGTTGTGATCATCAAGCTGAGAAAAATCAGGATTTGATTTCTTGCAAAAGAAAATTTCTTTCAGAGGACTTCGCATGAAAGGGTCGAGCCTGACAAGAAGTGCTGTCTTTGTCTTGTCAAGCGCATTTAGTTTCTGTCTATTGTAACTCTTGATATTTTTGATCAACTCTTCGATGTTCTTGCTTTCATTGATTGTTTCCTGCAAAACGAAGTTCATCTGAGCCGAGAGGTCGACATACTCCTTTTCAATCCCCTTGAAGATGGTCTCGCGCATCAGCTCTCTGATCAGAGCCGGGTCGTCGAGATCAAACGGATTTATTTTCAGATTCTTTTCTACAGCAAAATACTCTGTCGGATTTTTCATCTTGGGAATTATGTTCTTCCATTCTCCTTCCACGTCAATTACCAAAAGTCTTATCGGATGTGCAGAAACATAATTTTCCGCTTTAACTGCCAGACACATAGAAATGCGCGATTTTCCTGTACCGGTCTGGCCGAAAATTCCTACGTGGCTACTAAAATAGTGAAGTGGAAAATTGAATGGAAGGCCATCTGACAGCTCGCCTATATTGAGGCCCCAGTAGTCCAGAATCGGAGAGTTCTCAATCTTGAATCTCATCAATTTACAACGAGGACAGAACCTCTTTTCACGCACGAAATTGCCACACAAGCATGCCCAGCTCCTCATTACCACACCCTGGTGCATCTTTCACAAAGTTTGTGCAGGAACGGCTTCTGCTGCCGCATCACGATTTTAGTCTCTATATGGTTCATGCAGAAGATTCTGGTACAGCCATCACAAATCCTGTAACAGTTCTGGCAAGTCAGCCTGCCGCATGTGTAGCATTTGCCGTCTATTTGATTCGGCAGCTCCAATGATCCGCAAATTCTACAGCTGACAAGTTCCGTCAACTGGATCCCTCCATTTTTTCTTTGAAACACTGTGGACAGAGAAGAAACTCATCGAGCAGTATCAGACATTGCCCGCAGGTCTTCTTCCAGCATTTCTGGCAGACGCCAAATCCCTTGTAGGAATTTATCGAATGTCCGCAGGAAAGTATCACGGATTCGAACTCATCAATCATGCTCCTCACCCTCCTGTTCAACTACGTGACCACAAATCCTGCAGCAATCATATCTGTTCTTTTTCTTGATCTGATGTTCCTCTCTTTTCTCGTTGCAGTAAGAACACCAGTACGACATCTCAAAATGATTCTCGCGTCAGATTATAGCTCTTCTTTCTACTTTCTTTTCCGGATTTCCGAAAAACATGAAAAACATTTTTGTCTGAATTATTTTCTGAATTTCCTAAAAAGAGATTGTATTCGTCTAGACTTTGCAGAAAGGGGTATCTTGCTGGAATGCATCGCCTTTATAAGTAAGAAAATTCTTACTCTAACTATGAAAGCAGCAACAGACGAGCTAAAGTTCAGGTCGATAAAGGTCTCTGCAAAGGGGCAGATCACACTTCCTTCCGATATACAGAGGGAAGTCGGCATAAGGAAGGGCGACGAGATTCTTCTTATCAGAAAGGGCGGAAAAATAATCCTGGAAAAGCCTGAAAGGGTAGCAGGTAAGTTCAAGGATGAGTTCAGGGACGTACAGTCTCTCTCGGAACGCTCGCTCCGCAAGCTGTGGCACAACAAGGGCGACGAGGTCTGGAACCAGTACCTGAAAAGGTGATGACAACTGGTTTCGCAAAGGGACATAGTTCTGCTGTCGTTTCCTTTTTCAGATCTGAAAAGTTCCAAGGTAAGGCCTGCGCTGGTCCTGTCAAATAACGAATACAACAGGAAATTCGAGGACTTTATAGCGGTTCCACTTACGACGAACTTGAAATCAAGGGATTATTCAGTTCTGGTGTCAAACAGGGATCTGGAAAGTGGAAGGCTGATTGTTGACAGCAACATCAAGGTGGACAGGATTTTCAGTGTGAGCAAGAAACTAGTCAGGATGAATATCGGAAGAATAAACAGAGATATTCACAGCAGAATCAAGAAGATCATTGTTGAACTTATTGAATAGTTTGTATTATTTTTCTGAATAAGTTTTGTGTTTGCAACAATTTCCGAAAAACCGTTAACTATTTCTGCTCACGAAACAAATAAGTAGTAAGAAAATTTCCGAGAAAAATCATTTGATTCTAACATGGAGAAGGTGTCGTCCCTCCGGGTCCACAACCTTTTCCTTGTGGAACTTTTGATTTTTCCGGCAGAATAATCCGGAAAAAGACGGAAAGACGGTCTATTTGGGAGACCACAACCAAAAACTTGTGGATCGTGACTAGTCCACAGTATCGAGGTTATAGACCTGAAGCTGAAAATGAAAATAGAAGAGATCCAGAGAACAGGCGAAGAATCGGCACTGGAACTGTTTTATCAGGGAATCAGGGCCGACGCAACCAGAGAAGCCTATGAAAGAAGACTCAGGTACATTCTTTCAGACGTGCTATCTGATATTCTGGAAGGAACGTTCGAGGAAAGAGCATCGCAGTTTGTCAGGCTCGCAAAAGAAAAGCCAGATTGGACAAGAGACCTGCTTCTGTGTCTTTCTAAAAAACTGCGCGAAAGAACAGATCTCCCAAAGGATGATTCTGACTATCTCAGCCCTGGCACATTCGGCAATTACTTCAAGCCAATCAAAAAGATCCTTGACATGAATGACGTGGCGATTCCTTGGAAGAGAATCTA
>JACQFM010000178.1 GCA_016200035.1 Nitrososphaerota archaeon | reverse complement strand
TATTCAATTGGATTGAGCCTGGAATAATTGCTACTAAAACGATTTATTCTTATGGATCAGATATGAATTAGTGAAAATCATTCTTTACTTAGCCTTATTTTTGCTTGTAGTCTTTGTTGCACAAAACGCAGATGCAGCTACATTAACGACAAGTCCTAGATATGATCACTTTGGTCCAAATGACTGGCTATACATAGATTTGAAGATAGATGGTTATGTGGGTGGAAAAGTAAATTGGGTTGTACATCGTCCAGATAACTCTACTTCTTCTGGAACTCTTGAAGACTTCCCTGGAGGAACGAAAGTTCACTTGATTCCAAGAACTGCGTTGGATAACTATTTTGGAACTTGGTCAATTGATTATACCTATAATGACATAAAAAAGACTGCCAAGTTTGTTGTAGATCCTATCGTTCTTTCTGTAAAACCTGATAAGGATGCCTACTACAGCGGCGATGTCATGAAAGTGGATATTACAACATCATATTTCATACCTGATGCCACAAGGGCACAAAATTTTTATCTGATCTTTAACGATAAGAAAGGCAATCCAGTAAAGGATGTAGAAAAAATTGAGATTCCAGCTGTGTCGGCCAGTCATTTATTTGAATTTCCAATAAACCGGATTACCCATAGCAATCCTCTTGGTCAATACAAAATCAGACTGCAATATTACAACACATTTGTTGAGGTTCCTTTTGAGATCGGCGACATCTCAAAACGTATGACGATTTTTGTAGGCTTGGACAAATCGGTCTACAATATTGGAGATCAAGTTGGTCTGAATCTAATATTTTCTAAGCTCAGAGAATCTGAAGCAATAATCAGGGTTATTCATCCGTCAGGGGATATTACTACATATGAGTTGCCTGTAAGTTCCGTGATTACAAAAACGCATCTTTCCAAGGCAACTACCGCGCCTGGAAAACATAACTTGGAGGTAGAATATTCAGGAATCATACAAACAGCCTCCTTCGTAGTTCAATCATCTCTCTCAAATGTTACACCCAATGTAGTTGTAGACCTTTCTCTTGACAAGATAAAGTATAGACCAGGAGAAATTATCAACGCAAAAATACAGACCAATCTTGTCACAAATTCTTCAAATATTTGGTTTGAAGATCCAAACGGAAAGAATGGAACCGTATCTTCCATCCCTCTTACATCAACGGATACTATCACTCCCCATAAGATAAGCAAAGATGATATCCAAGGGATATGGAAGATGCATGTAAATTATGCGGGTGTAAGGAGATCTGCTAACTTTTTTGTGGAAGGAGAATCTGTTGATACATTAGACGTTGCCTCTCTTGGTATTGTTGCTCCTCCCAAATTGCTTATGAAAATAGGTCCGGATGCAAATGTACAATTTAAGAATCCCACTGGTATTGCAGTAGATTCAGTAGATAATATCTACGTGCTAGATTCTGGAAATTTCCAAATCAAAAAGTTTAGTCCCTCAGGAAAATTAATTCTATCTTGGGGTTCGTACGGTTCAGAGAATGGCCAGTTTAAAAATCCATCAGGAATTTTTGTAGATAAAAAATATGTCTATGTAGCTGACACTGGAAATGCTCGTATACAAAAATTCGACCAAAATGGGAACTTTATTCATAAATGGGGATCCTATGGAAATTTGCCTGGAATGTTCCAAACTCCAGTAGCATTAGCAGCTAGTAACGATGGAAATCTTTATGTTTCTGATTCAGGATCAAACAAAATTCAAATTTTTGATTCTAATGGTCAATACAAAGATCAAATTCAATCTCCAGTCACTGAAGAGGCAAAATTTTCTTCCAGTAATTCTATAGCTTTTGATTCCAAAAATAACTTCTACATCGTTGTTTCGGCTGATAATAGGATTTTACAGTATAGTGCTATTGGAGCCTTTATCAAGTCCTTTGGGTCCTCTGGCAACGAAGATGGGCAATTCAACAATCCAAGAGCAATAGCAATAGATTCAAAGGGAAACTTGTACGTGACGGATTCAAACAATTACAGGATGCAAAAATTTGATTCACAAGGGAAATTCTCGGCAAGTTGGGGTTCTTTTGGAATTGGAGCTGGACAATTTACTAGACCAGTTGGCTTGGCTCTTGATCAGAAGAATAACCTGTACGTCTTGGATAACGCAAATGGCAATGTGCAAGAGTTTGCTCCATACAGCTCTCCAGATGAGATAGTGATACCAAACTGGGTGAGAAGTCATGCTAAATGGTGGGCACATGATGGAATTTCAGATTCTGATTTTGCAGGCAGTGTCCAATATTTGATAAGACAAAACATAATCAGTCTTCCAAATGGACATGTTGTAAGTGCGGACTCGCAAGCAATTATTCCTCAATGGATTAAAAGCACTGCAGGGTGGTGGGCAAATAGACTCATATCAGACAAGGAATTTGCTGGCGCGATTCAATACCTGATATCTCGTGATATAATTAAGGTCTAGCTCTCAAGTAGTTATCTGCTGTGTCTTTTGAACAAAAAGTCCGGCAATGAAAATAAGGACTCCCAAGATGCCTATAAGACTTCCAACAAACTCGACTGTTTCTCTTATGCTTGTTTGGGTTGGAGCAAGTACAATTGCAAGAATTGCACCCACTACGATCATTGGTATTCCTATGCCAAGAGAGATTTGTTTAGAAGCCATGTGAGGGTTGCTTTGCAGAGATTATAAGAAGTTTATGTGAGTTTTGTTCAACATCTTGGGCAATAATTTCCAGTTGAGCTCAGACCACATACTGGACAGTGGGGAACTTTGCCGTAAGAGAGCTTGAAAAACCTAAGGAATGGAAGAAAAACTATAGGCAGAAAGAAGAAAAATATACCAAGCTGAAAAAGCAGAACAGATATGGCTACCGAGACTGCTGCAATGATTATAGTTAATGCCCATCCAGACCATTTCATGTATGAGATTAGGTGTATTGCGTAAAATTAAGCTTGATTTTATTTTGCAGTCTTAACTATTTTTTGTACCATTTGAATTATTTTTTCTGCTTGATTTAGAGTATTCATAGCTTTGTCAACAGAATTTTCAAGCTGACTTTTTGCGTCATCTAAAAGTGAAGAGGCTCGCTTGAGAAGCTGTGTTGCCGCATCATTTCCATTAGCTTTTTCTGAAAGATGACTTATTTCCTCTTCCAGACTTTGGATTTTTTGCTCTACTCTCCCTAATCTTTTATCAGTTGCTTTGTTAATTTTTTCATTATTTGATCCTTTTTTGGCAATATTCTTAGTTTCATCAACAGGGATTGTAGATACGCTAGAAGTTTCATTTACTGTGGGTTCTGCTTTTCTGATATTCTTGGTTTCATTTACTGTGGGCTGAGCTGGAGTCGTAGCTTCATTCATCGTGACTTTGGAGGAACGGATATCCTCAAGGATCATTTCAATCGATTTTATCATTTGAGGAGCATCATCGAATTTACGATCTGATACAAGTTTCTTCAGCTCAGCAATCATATCTTTTGCGTTTGCTATTTTCCCTTTAGAATTTTCATCTTGTACTTCTGAAATACTCTCTAATTTTATCTCAAGTTGGCGGATTATAGTGTTTAGTCTTTCTATGTTTGACGCTTCAAGCTTTTCTTTAATGGTGTTTATGTCTTTTACATCTGTTGCAATCTGTCCAGTGTCAGAGGTTTCCTGCAGCCTTTTCTTTGTAGCTGAAAGAGTGTTAGTGATGTTCTCTGATACACCAAGATCCTTTGCCTGAGTGATTAATTTATCGACTCTTTCAATTTGCTTTGTGGCAAAATCTTTGGCTCTATCAGCTGCCTTCTGCTTTGCTGCCTCTGCAATCGTGTGGTGTGCATCAAGTATGAACTGGTTTGCTGTTTTTAGTGAGTTGGTAACTTCAGCTGCATTACCTTTTTCTAGGCTTTGCCTCGCTGTTTGAATTAATTTATCAAATTCAGCAAAATCTATCTTGACATTATTATTTGTGGCAATAGTTTTTAGTCTCTCAGCGATCTTCTCCACTTCGCTAATTGCATTCCTCAGTCGCGATGCCTCTTGAGTAGGTAATGCTTCTGTTCCTCCGGCTGGAATTGAAGAAGATAGTTTATCACTGACTTCCTTGAAAAGTCCCATTGCAGAAAGAAAGTGTTGCCTTGAAGCAGGGATATCTCCCTGAGATACTGACTGTGCCAGTGCCTCTGTTTCTGACGAGCCTTGGTTGTATAGTCTGAGAATCTCATCGGGTAGAGCTGAAATTTGTGACATTCTTATCTTTATGTTGTCTCTTGCTTGAACAGCAATTCTAAGTAGTGAATCAAGTTGTGGATCAGCAAAACCTTCAAGTGGCAAATTTGTTAGAATCATACTTATCACCAAAGCTAATAGAAGAGATGATGTTAGTCTCATGTTGAATTTTCCTCCGGAATGTTTCGTAGTCTTATACGGTTCTGTTGGTCTTTCTTGTAAATTTCCACAATTCCCTCTCTTTCAAGACGCTTTACTGCACGCCATGTTGTTGTACGTGGTAAAAGAAACTTTTTGCGCAGATCACTTTCATAGACCTCACCACCACTTTCTGAGATAAAGGCAACTATCTCCTTGTCCTCTTGACGTAGATCTGGCTTGAGCCATAGAATAGTCTCTTTGTAAGGTGCAATGTATATATCGTCC
>JACQFM010000171.1 GCA_016200035.1 Nitrososphaerota archaeon | reverse complement strand
GGACTGACAGTAAGAATGTCAGGAAAGGGAGGCGTTTTTGTTGAGGATTATTTGCCTTTTAAAGGAGTATCAGAATGGATAGAACTGGATTCGACACCAATCACGTTCTACATTGCAGATCACCAAGACCAGTTCGACTCTTTGGAAATACTTGGAGCATAAAATGAATTCAAAATTACAAGCAATCTTTGCCATCTTTGTGCTGATATTAGGTATTGTAAGTTATGGTGGAATTTCAGTTCATGCTGAAACCTCAACTTCTGTAAAACCAAATACAGATAATAGCACATCAAATGTTCAGTCAAGCAATAAGACTGCAATGGAAAAGGCCTATCAAGAAAGAAAACGGATTATGGATGCTGATAAACAATATATTCAAAACGTCCTTCAGGAGGTTCAACAACAGCTTGACAAAATAAAAAATGAAAGGGCAAAGGCACTACAAAAACAAAAGAAAGATCTTGTAAAGGTAGATGCACAAAGCAAAAAGATAAACCAAAAATTAGAACAAGAAAGACAAAAGAGACAGGCCTTTGAGCAAGAAAAACTTGCCAAGTTTCGTGACAATACCTTCAAGCCAAGCGTAAGATATGAGAAATTGCCAAGCAAGATGGAAGAAAAACAAAAAACTCCACAACAAATTCAAACAAAGTTTGAGCAGGTACAAAAACAAATAGAGACAGAAAAGGAACAAAAACAAACGATACCATCAGAAATGCAAAAGAAACTGGAAGAAAGACAAAAGGCTCTTGACGAGTCGGAACAAAATAAGAAGCAGCAGCTAGAAGATGAAAAGCAACATCGAGAAAAAATAGAGAAAGCAAGAAAGGCTTCTTTGGAAAAAATCAAGATAGCAAGGGAACAGGTACTTAAAAAGCTGGAAGAAGAAAGGCAACAAATAATGGAAAAACAAAAAGAAGTCTTTGAGAAGATAAAAGCAGGAGCTAAAAGAGGCTCTGAAAATAAGGCAAAATAAGAAATGGCTAGAGAAAATTTTTATAAAATAGTATTATGACTGGCGATGATCTCATAGCCTATGGCACATGGTCTGTTATTACTGTGGTTTTCTTCATAGTGGTGGGTTTGGTTTATACAAAATCTAGGCGAAAAAAGGATGAACCATCTTCATATTGAAAAGAAGGGATTAAGAGGGCTTGCCATAGCGGAAAGTTTTCGAGAATCAGACAAGATTTCCACGCTGGCCGGAGTTGTGATGAGACGAGATTTTATCATTGATGGATTTATCTTTGGTCATGCTACTATAGAGGGCAATGATGCCACTGATGTGATATTAGATATGTTTAAAAAATTAAACCGTGACGACGTTAGTTTTGTAATGATTTCTGGGTTGATCATATCAATGTACAATATAGTAAATATAAAAAAAATCTGGACCAAACTTAAGATTCCAATTATTGGCGTAACTTATGATGATTCAAAGGGCATAGAAGCTGCCATAAAATATCATTTTCCTGATTCATATGAATCTAAGATGCAAGAATACAAAGATCTTGGAGAGAGAACAAAGATAATGTTACACACAGGTCATCCTTTGTTTGTGAGGATAGAAGGCTGTACCATTTCTGAGACAAAAAATCTCTTGAATGCACTAACACTCCAAGGAGCTGTGCCAGAACCCCTAAGGGTTGCACAAATGCTCGCTAAGACAAAACTTTAGGTAGTAGCCAAGGAATCTCATTTTTATAAAATCAGCTGATTATTAACGAAATGCGACAAAAGGATTCTGCGTTGTTAAAATTTCTATTTATCGTCTTTCCTCTAGTTTAACGGTCCACTTACTACCAGTGATTCTTGACGATGAAAACTCGATATGCCCTATTATTCTCTCGCCCTTACGAACCATCGCATAGTCGCTACTCTCAAGCTTTAACATTATGACTCGAGCCTTGTAGCCACCCTCTATAACCTTAATCTTGAATCTGTTGCTTGCCTTCACTATCAAACTTCGAGCTGCCTTAACATCGCCAATCCATGAAAACATCTCAAACGGACCAAAGTTTTTTGTATCTATCTCATAGCCATATAACCTTGCCTCAAACTTTAGGCCAAGTTTTTCGGCCTCGTCATTCATCCACTTTACTGCAGCCTTACCATAGCCTTTCTCAACACCAAAGGTCTCTGAGCCTGCCAACGCAGCTATCTTTTCAGTTATAGTACATGAATGTAACCTTGTTACTATTACTAGCTAGTCTTTGTTGCCCAGCCGGTTTCAACGAGTCGAGGTATATGGTCTGGCATTACACATGCGGGCGAACCATCCTTTGCTTTGATCACTAGCTGAAGATTATCAGCACATGTCACTTGGGAAGCTGGTACTCCTTGCGCGAATTGTTTTTTCGGAGACATGGCCTTACTCATTTTTTCTGCCTTGACAGAATCTTCAAGCTGCATTCCCTCTTTTGTAGTCGGTTCTTTTTCTCCTTTCTTTGAAACTGAAACTGAATCTTGCATGTTAACAGATTCCTTGCTAGATTCAATAGCAAGGACATGCGGGGCAAATCCCATTATCAAGGTCAGACTCAACAAGACCCATCCTATCTTAATGTATTTCAAACAGATTGAAAGTAGCTTTTTTCATATTTAACCTTGCTCATGTAGATCACAAATCATTCCCATGATTAGAAAAAATTTAACAGATCGCTTACGTTGAGTGAATATTTCTTCCAAAACAACATTATTAGTTTCCGATTCTTTTTTAATTAGTGTTGAAGCGAACATCGGCCGACTTTCGCAAAGAGATAGAATCAAGCTGGAACAAGTATCTATCCAAATATGGCAACCTCTTTTCTTCTAATTATATAAGCGGTTCTAGCCCGCCTTCAGTCTTCGTGGGCTCTTATGGCTATCCAAGGGTTTCCGTCGGTCCAATGCTTCCTCCACTTCATGGAGACACTACAATTCTAGATTTGCCAGAAAAGTGGATAGGAAAGAGTCTTGAAGAAATTGTGAACTACAGATTGAGTCTTGTAAGAGGGATACAGAACGTACCAGTTTCCGACCCACAAGGAAGATTCATCGAAAGTTTACAGGAAGTTGCAATGTCTACAAGGCCAATAGATTCAGATATCGAATTTACAAAACAAACCCTTCCTGTTACAACAATCGATGGTGAAAGCCCGCCGTTTGGACCAATAGGTCAGATAAAGAATGCAAAATTTTATAGCTCATCATCTGACAGGACCATACAGAAAATCTTCTACGACAAAGATTTGCTGGCGCAAGAATCAGTAATG
>JACQFM010000166.1 GCA_016200035.1 Nitrososphaerota archaeon | reverse complement strand
TTTTCTTCCAAGTTTCCACAGACCTGTTTTTGAGTTATTAACCCAACGGGACGCTTGTCCATCACAACCAGCCGCCTGATATCATTTTTTTTCATAATCTTTAGTGCTTCTTTTACCGTAGCATCTTTTTTTATGGTTATAAGCGGTCCTTTTGTTATTTTTTTAATTGTGGTTTTTGCTGGATCTAGCCCTTTTGCCACAACATCATTTAAAATGTCTTTCTCAGTTACGATTCCTATTATTTGGCCGTGCTCAAAGACCAAGACGCTGTCTATCTTAGAATCAACCATCACCTTAGTTGCATCGCGTATTGAAAGATCACTTGAAACCGTAGTCATTTTTGGATTTGTAAATTTTGATACTTGTTCGTTGAGGAAGTCTAGTACCATAATATGGTATTTGTTATTGCAGATTTAACCTTAGGGGGCATTTTTCGATTTTGATAATCAAATATTGAACAAAGAAACGGAAGGAACCCCCAAAGAGATGCGTCAATTGCATGCCAATTTTAGGTTTGTAAGGGGTGGGGTTCTGCTTCCTAAGTTTTATTTACATAATGTTATTATTTAATGCGCTAGATGATTCTCATTACTGATATTATAAGGAGTCCTATTATTTGATAAAATTATAAGATAAAAAATGCTATTAAAAAATCCTAGTCTTAATCAGGTAATCAAAAAGACTGTAGTGATCTCTCCAGAGACGTCGCTTCTTGAGGCAAGAGAGATCCTACTACGTCACAGGATTAGCAGATTGATAGTTTCAAGAAATGACAAGCCAGTTGGGATAGTAACAGAAAAGGATCTTGTCCACGCCATATACTACATTGCTGGCAAACCAATCGAGGCAATACGTGTAGGAGAATTCATGTCAAGAGACCTTGTTACCATTACAGAGGAAGACACACTTTATGACTACGCTAAATTGATGATCTCACACAAGATAAGCTCGATTATAGTTCTAAAAAAGGATCGAACGTTAGCTGGAATTATTACAAAGACAGATCTTGCCTCAATATTTTTGACACAATCATCATCGCCATTGGCAGTATCAAAGGTTATGACAAGAAAGGTTATCACTGTCAAGCCAGCTGACTCGCTTCTATTTGTCGAAAGCGTACTTATCCACAATAAAATTTCAAGAGTGGTAGTAGAGAGAAAGAGAATGCCTGTTGGGATAATAACTCATCGGGACTTTATTCCTGCAAAGATGCCTCTTTGGGTAAAGCAGTACGCAGATCCTAAGGAGGTCGAGGAGTTTACTCTAGGTGCACATCCTCATGAATACAAAGCAAACCAGCTTAGTTATCTTCTTACCTTTACTGCATCAGACATTATGACTCCAAATCCTGTGGTAATAGATGTAAAGGAAGATGTCTCTACTGTGGCACTTCTTATGATACGACACGGGATAAGCGGTCTGCCTGTTGTAAGTAAATCATTACTTGTTGGAATAATTACAAAGACGGATATAGTAAAAGCAATAGCGTCAGGTTGAACTTAAAGGTAGGATAAAGCCAATTTTTGCTAGCTGATGGACATGGTTAATGAGATGAGATTAACATAAACTCGTGGGTCCACATCGAAGCTAAACATTATTGTTCCAAGTTCCAAACTACCTAGACAGGCGGGTCTCAGCTATCAACCTGTCTTATTTTAGACCCACTTGTTATGACATTACTATATTTGATAACATGGCACGACATTAAATTACAACAAGCCAAATTTAATATCAAATGTCACTTCCGAGGGAACCTGTGGATATATTTTGGCATATTCCACAATCAGAACTACTTCAAAAATTCAATACCTCTTCTGAGGGCCTGACAAGCGACGAGGTAGATACAAGACTTCAGTATTATGGTCCTAACTCCTTAAAAAAGCAAAAAAGTTCAGGAGCGTTTATCCTCTTCCTTTCACAATTCAAAAGCCCAATTATTCTCATTCTTCTCTTCGCAGCTGGTCTTTCATTATTTTTGCTGGATTCTACTGATGCCTTGATAATATTTGCAATTATATTTTTGAGTAGCTTGTTAGGTTTTTGGCAAGAACACCAAGCTTCAAACTCGATCAAGCGATTGCTTGCAATGATTCGTATTACAGTCACAGTAATCAGAGATAAAGTGCAAAAGGAGGTTGCCTCCGAGAATATTGTCCCAGGCGATATCATCATTCTTTCAGCAGGTAGTAAAATACCTGCAGATTGCTCCATCCTAGAATCAAAAGATCTCTTTGTTAATGAGGCTGTATTGACAGGAGAAACATATCCAGTTGAAAAGATAGCCAGAACGGTTCCTCATGACACTCCGATCTCGAAAAGAATAAACTCCCTCTTCATGGGAACCTCAGTTGTCAGTGGCAGTGGAAAAGCGTTAGTAGTTAAGACTGGACAAGAGACAGAGTTTGGAAAAATTTCTGACAAGTTGCGACTTCGTGCTCCCGAGACAGAGTTTGAACACGGCGTAAGACGATTTGGTTATTTTCTCATGCAAGTAACATCGGTGTTGGTAATTACCATCTTTGCAATTAATGTCTATTTTTCAAGACCTGTTTTAGAATCACTTCTTTTTGCCTTAGCACTTGCGGTAGGGCTTACTCCACAGTTGCTTCCAGCTATAATTAGTGTGAACCTGTCGCACGGTGCAAGACGGATGGCCACTCAGAAGGTCATTGTCAAGCGACTCTCATCAATTGAGAACTTGGGTAGTATGAACATTCTCTGTTCAGACAAGACCGGCACTCTGACAGAAGGCACGGTCAGAATTAGATCATTTCTTGATACAAGTGGTAATGAGAATGAAAAGGTGCTACTTTATGCCTATCTTAACGCCTTTTACGAAACTGGTTTTACAAATCCTATAGATGAAGCCATTCGAATTCATCAAAAGTTTGATCTCAGCAGCTACACGAAGCTTGATGAAGTTCCCTATGACTTTAACCGTAAGAGGATAACCATACTCGTTTCTAAAGAAAAGAAATACACCATGATTAGTAAAGGCGCCTTGCTGAATATTCTTCCTACTTGTTCGCTTGCAGAGACTCCACAAGGAATTGTTCAGATAAGCCAAGTGAAAGGATCGTTGATTGAACGATTTGAGGAACTTAGTCAACAAGGCCTTCGTGTTTTAGGCATTTCCTACAAGGAAATCAATTCTGTCACTATAACAAGGGCCGATGAAGCCAGTATGACATTCTTGGGTTTTCTTGTACTTCATGACCCGTTGAAGGATGGAATTGTTGAAACGGTAGAGCGCCTAAAAAATCTCGGCGTTTCTTTGAAAGTTATAACGGGGGACAATAGACTGGTTGCATCAAGTCTTGGTAGTCAAATCGGTCTTTCCAATGTAAAGATCCTCACAGGTACGGAACTCTCGCATCTAAGTAACGAGGCATTATACCAACAAGTAAATAATATCGACATTTTTTCAGAGGTGGAACCAAACCAGAAAGAACGCATAGTAACGGCGTTGAAAATTTCAGGCAATGTTGTTGGTTGTATTGGTGACGGAATAAACGATTCTCCTGCACTTCATTCGGCAGACGTTGGCATTTCAGTTGATAGCGCTGTTGATGTTGCCAAAGAGGCAGCCGACATAGTTCTGCTAGAAAGAAATTTGGATGTTCTTGTTGAAGGAGTAAGAGAGGGTCGAAGGACATTTGCTAATACACTCAAGTATGTATTCATGGCCACCAGCGCAAATTTTGGAAACATGTTCAGCATGGCAGGAGTGTCGCTTTTTCTTTCGTTTCTTCCCTTACTACCAAAACAGATTCTGCTTACCAACCTGCTTACTGATCTTCCAGAGACAACAATAGCAACAGATAATGTAGATTTGGAGTTGGTAAACCGGCCACATCGCTGGGACATAAGATTCATCAGAAAGTTCATGATGGCATTTGGGATTCTAAGTTCTGTCTTTGATTTTCTCACATTCGGAACACTTTTGGCAATAGGTGCTACAGTTGAAGAGTTTAGAACCGCATGGTTTCTGGAATCAGTTGTTTCTGCCTCTCTTATCGTACTGGTTGTTCGCACCAGAAAGCCATTTTTCAAAAGTAGGCCAGGAAAACATCTGATAATTTCCACTATCGTAGTAATAGCTGTAACGTTGTTACTTCCTTTGACTGTTTTGCAGAAAGTATTCGAGTTTGGGTTACCTCCAACATGGTTTCTTGGAGTAATTGGAGCCATTATTGCAGCATATGTGATCTCAGCTGAGATTATGAAAAAGTATTTCTACAAAAAGGTAAGAGTGTAAGACTAGAATCTATTGTTTTTAATTTCTGTAATAATAAGAGTTCGAAGCATATCAGCGTGTTTTTGTTCGTCCGTACGAATCAATTTCCAAGTTTGCTCAGCTGCTTCATCTCCGCATTTGTGAGCATCCTCTATATAGCGCTCAACGTGGGACAGAAATTCTAGTTTTTTTGACAGTTGTTTTGTTATATTATAACAATTGTCATCTATGCATTGTTTCTGCATGTGACAATTTGAGTTGAAATTATATTTTAATGGAGCAGAAGATTATCAATTCTGATAACCAATTATTTGCACTACTATTTTGTCTCGACGCTTCCCTTCATCCAGGGATGTAAAGTGCAGAAATAACTGTAAATGCCCTTAGTATCAAAAGTGTGGCTCCAACTTGCACCCGGCTGCATAAATTGGGAATCAAACTTGTTGTTAACATCAGTAACCGTATGAACAACGCTGTCCTGATTTGTCCATGTTACAGTAGTACCTGCTGCTATCTCTATTGATGTTGGCACGTAAGGTTCTAAAGTCTCCCTGTTCCACGCATCTTTCGAAATATTGACCTTGTCTACTTGAACTGTGGAATGGATATGCTGCATTTCAGGTTCAGCTGCTGTCAAATTTTCATATTCTGTGATTTGAGGATTTTCTAATTTTCTTAATGTATCTTCTTGCCACTTTATCATAGATTTACTTCCTGGCGAGCTGCTTTCTGTTGCCAACGAGTCAACAGAATCATCATTTTCCTCAAGTATCTCCAAAAATCCCATGTTTCCCCTTTCTTCTTGAATGCCATGCACATGAAATGCAAATTTTCCAGCATCCTTCCATTTAGCTTCTATAATTGCAGTATCACCTAGGCCTATAAGGAAAGTCTGAGCAAAAATGGGCTCATTCCAAAGTATTCCAGACTGATATACCTTGAAGATTGTACTGTGAAGATGAAATGATGCTGGCAGTACTGTGCCAATGTTCATTACATAGAATCTTGCGTTTTCATTTCTTTTTACCTTGATTGTATTGTCCATATACTGATGAGCATAGCCATTAACAGGATAAAATTGTGGAAAATTTTCCATGGTGTTCTTTGGATCAAACTCACTTAGGACAAACAAGTATTCTCTAGCCGGTGTCATCGGACGTACTGCTGGATCAATTATCATAGCTCCAAACATTCCCATACGAATGTGTTGTGAAGTTGGAAA
>JACQFM010000170.1 GCA_016200035.1 Nitrososphaerota archaeon | reverse complement strand
CCTTTAAAAGAATTGAAAAACTACAGGAGCTTGAGCGACAACTATCAACTAACATATAGCAAGAAACATCAGGCTCATGAGCGTGAAAAATTACATGATTTTTGTACGTGTGAAAGTGGGTCTGAAATTATATCAAAACAGTAGCTGGGTCCTACAGGACTCAAACCTATGAAGGCGGAATTTCAGGCTAACTTGATCGCAGTTGCAATCCTATAGCTATAAGTTGATGCATATATAATGGCCAGTACAATGGAGCCAACAATCTCCATTGCTAAAGAAAAGTATGCGTACATGCTTACGTAAAGAATGACAGCACCAACTGCTGACAGAGGAAGTAATTTTTTTCTGCTACCCCCACTTGACCACATTCCATAAAACATTAGGCCAAATGAGATCAAAAGTATCACCTCTCCCCATATGCCAGAAAAAAAATTTACAAAAATATTTTGTGGTTGCCTTGCTGTCATGTCAGGCATGCTATTGCTCGCCATCCCAGTCATGGAATTGGCATTCTTTGATATTCCTACGAGAGTAGTACCGCCAATACCAATTGTCATAAAGACAATACAGAGGCAGATACCTATCCCACTGGTAGAGCAGGCGCATTTGCTTGCAAGTTTTTTCATCTGATTGCATCCGTTCTAATCTTGTATCTGATAATCTTTTTCCAGTCTTTTGAACAAGTCATCGCTACATCTGATGGGAAAATCTGGCACGCCCACGACCTTGTACTTTCCATCTATGACAATGGTTGGAACTGCTTTTATTCCGTATTTTTGCATCTTTTCTTCAGTTTCTTTATCCATTCGGTTCACATCATAGATTTTCTGCGTACACTCTGGATTCTTGAGAATCTCGATATTCTTGCATAACGGACAGTCTGTAGAGAATATCTCAAACGTATGGTTTTGTGTCATGTATCTAGTATACAAAAGAAACTACTTAAATTGTAAAGTATACTGTACGATACCAGTATGCACAGTAAAATAGCATTATTCTGTCCATTGCAAGGAGTTATTGATATCATAAGCAAAAAGTGGACACTGTTAGCTATAAACGAGATAGGAAACCACAAACGTATCAGATTCAACGAATTGCGAAGGGAGCTCAGAGGAATTACAGCAAAATCTCTTGCAAACACACTAGTTGAATTAGAATCAAGTGGTCTTGTTACACGAAAAAGCTTTAACGAAAAGCTTCCAAGAACAGAGTACAGTCTTGCTGATGACGGTACAAAGCTGTATCATATGGTAATTCCCTTGTTGCAGTGGGCTGCATCAAGAAAGAATGCCGTGGTTACTGAATGTTCTTGCAAAGCTAAAATCAAGTAAAAACAAAATCACCAATAAATAATCAAATATTATGATTTTTCAGAATTGGGTAAAAAATACGACGAAGATGATACCATAGTCCCATCGGATCCGCTACCATTTTACAAATAAGCTGCATCCAAAATTGTCACGATATGGTGGCATATTCCCACTAGACCTGAACTTTGTGAATTAACTTAATGATTGTAATTCTTTGAATAAATTAAAAATGCTTTTCATGCTCTGAAACAGTTTGAAGCGCGGCATTCTTTGCTGTAAAATACAAAGAAACTCCAAGCACAGCTATTGCCACCATCTTTAGTTCCAATCCTTGCAAAGGGAACAATGCCAGCGCACCACCCAGTCCAAAGACACCTAATAATGGCATGGTACAGACTGGACACCCTGATGCTAGCGCACCTGTAAAAGCACCACATGCATTGGAGCCCGCACCTCTTCTAAATCCTAAACTTCCAGTCACCCTCTTTCTGTAAATGATTAGCGATGTGTTAATACCAGTCAGTATCGCAATCGCAGAGCCTAGCGTCACTGTAGTAACCGTAAATGGCATTCCATACATTTTGATGTAATCGGGCAACGGCGTAGGAGTAAAATAGAATGTAAGAAGCCAGAAAACTGCTCCCAGCGTTATTGAAACTATGGCAGCAATTGCAGCATAGTTGCCTTTTTTCAGTACAACGCCAACAGTACTCATTTTGTGATCATTTCCTTTGTCAATGTTGAACTTTGTGCTATGCATTCCTTAATGGTAGAAAGCATCTTGTCAAGCTCTTGGACAAGTTTTTCTTTACTCATATAGCCCACGAGCTCTCCAACATTTCTTCCGTCACAAAATATTTTCATAACTGGAATGCCAAGGATACCGTTCGCCTGAGCTATATCCTGATGTTCTTCAACATTTAATTTGGCAAAAATTAATTTGCCATCATATTGTTTTGAAACTTCCTCGAATACAGGCATCAATCTCATACACCACGGACACCATGGAGCCCAAAAATCAACTATTACAGGTGTGGTTGATGAGATCACCTTTTCCTGCCAATTGTTTGAATCTATATCAACTGTAGTCATCCTTCTCACTTCCCCGTCTTTGCCTAAGAAGCATTATGAGAGATCCCTTTTCTTTCACAAATCTCTGAACCAGTATTCCAATAACCAAACCATAGGCAAGATGTGCACCAAGTGCGATTGTAAAAATATTGTATCCATTAAGATACTTTATTCCAAAAGGTCCCATCATCATTACAAGCCATGGTGCAAGCATCATTCCTATGTTAATGATAAAGCCCCAGATTATACCATAATACCATCTTCCCTTTCCCATGATTAACGTGTAAATAGCTCCCATTGTGGCACCATTCCAAAAGTGGTACAATATGCCTGAAATCATAACACTTGGTTGCGGCTGCATTGCTTGATTAGACATCATCATATTCATAAGATCCATTAGAGTTGGTGCCATGCCAGTGAGAAACATACCTGGCATCATTATCATGTCATCACCTGGTAACCAATGTAATACTGCATATCCAGGAATCCTTATTGCTTCAAGTGCAAGTGTTGCGGTTGCCCCTATCCACAGTCCTGTAATTAATCTATTTGCAAGACGTTTGCTTTTTACTGCACCGTAAATGCCTATGATGACAATTATAGCTATAGATGGAAATAAAATGAAATCTCTGTAAGTAGAAAAGGGAACAATTCCAGCTGAACCAAATATGAAAAAGTTTACTGATGCTCCTGCCGCTATTATAGCAAGTATTGTTAGACCAAATTCTCCTTTATGTGTGACTGTGGTTGTAACCAATTTTATCACTTCAACACTGCGTGTTTTGTAAACTCCATAGAACAACTGTTGTGTTCGTTACAGTAATCTTCGCATTTTTGTGCAATTTGTATGTCTTTGTATCCAAAACCGCATGCTTCACACAAATATAATTTCTGATCTCCTTTTTCCAATTCTTTTACCATAGTTCTACTACAAAATTCAAAGTATTTAAGATACAAAGTTCGTAGTACTGTAGTTACTATGAAGGATCAAAGTAATGCAATCTGTCTGTGTCCACTTGATGGTATAATAGATACAATTGGCAAGAAGTGGGGATTGCTTATAATAAACGAGATTGGTAACCATGGAAAGCTACGATACAATGAATTGATGTCAGAGCTTGCAGGAATTAGTCCATCAACTTTGGCGTCAATGCTCAAAGACTTTGAAAGAGAAAAACTAATTGAAAAAGAGGTGTTTAAACAAATTCCTCCAAGAGTAGAATATTCGCTATCAACAAGAGGAAGGGAGCTTAGGGAAGCAATCATTCCTCTTATCAAGTGGGCCACAAAGAAAGGAAATTACACGGTACATTGTAGCTGCACTCTAGTTAAGAAGTAGAAGTACAGGCAGGATTTCAAACTAGTTTTCTTGTCTTTTTTTCTTTAATTAATTTAATTGCAGTTAATATGTTAAATGCAAAAATAATGATCAATCCTAGGTAGGCAAGCGGTTGACTGTAATTAATCAGAACAGCTGAAACTCCTGTGCCAAAAATACTAGGAAGGAAAGATATCACATACAACCACCAGCCACAACAACCAAGAGGAACGAGAGAAAAAAATGAAAAAAATGATGTTGCAGCAGTATTTCCAGAATTGCCTCCAAAAGCCTTCCTCTTAACTGTGAGACGGCATCCAACAAGTGCACTATAGCTTGAAAGAAATGTCTGAAACCCAACTCCTATTCCCATGCCCACGATTATTGGTGAGT
>JACQFM010000169.1 GCA_016200035.1 Nitrososphaerota archaeon | reverse complement strand
TTTGAAAATGATAAATTAACAAATGAGCTTGTCGACAAGGTTTATTCCAGCGCAGACAAAGGCTTTCATCAGCTAACCAAGAGAAAATCAGATCTTTTTAAAGAGCTTGACGACATGATCATTGAGATATATCATACATCGCCAGTGATGATTGATGAAATTCGTATGATCGCTGCCGAAGAAGGATGCTTATGTCATTTTGATTTAGAGCATGTAAAAAATCAAACAAAGGGTGGAAATTTCGACCCTAAGAGGATTCCTTTGAGGATAAAAAATAATTTATTAAAAAGAATGGATGACGTTTTAAAAGCCATAAAATTTCAAGTTTGATGTATATTTTATATTCGTATTCTAAATTGATTTAGGCAAGGGGTTGGCGGAAGCTCAAGCGTGGATGTCACAACAGGAGAGGTTGACACCAAGCGACCCCTTGATTTATAAATAAAAAAGATCGTTGTGCAGTATTTGGCCTTTTCAGAATTGAAGTGAGCTAGCACATAACAAAATTGAACTTTCAAATGTTTACCCATATCAAAAATGTTGATTACGAAGCGCGTTTTAGATTTGGCAAGAAATCAAATATATTGTAAGGGATTAGAACAAATCTGATGAACCTAACTTACCAAGAGATAGTCACATCGCAATCCATTCAAGGCAACGTAATTCGCAGAACCCCAATGGAGCTTTCGGCAACATTTAGCCAGATGACTGGATCAAAGCTTTATCTTAAATCAGAATGCCTGCAAAAGACTGGTTCTTTTAAGGTTAGAGGAGCATATGCTAAAATCTATTCATTATCAAAAGAAGAAAAGAAAAAAGGAGTTATCGCCGCATCGGCGGGAAACCATGCACAAGGTGTTGCGTTTGCTTCTTCACTTGAAAACATACCGTGCACGATAGTAATGCCTCTGAACGCATCTCCAGCTAAAGTTGCAGCCACAAAATCATATGGTGCAAATGTTGTCCTAGACGGTACAATCTACGATGAGTCATGGGCCAAAGCACAGGAAATTGCAGATAAGACAGGCGGTCAGATAATTCATGCCTTTGATGATGAGAAGGTAATTGCAGCACAAGGAGTAATTGGATTAGAAATAATGGAGGATTTACCTGATGTAGATGAAATCTATCTGCCAATAGGCGGAGGAGGACTTGCAGCGGGAGTTTTGCGAGCGATAAAAACCAAGAAACCTAACGTCAAGGTCATAGGAGTTCAGTCCAATGCGTTTCCAGCTATGAAGAAGTCTCTTGATTCAGGCAAACTTCAGACTGTCATAGGTGAAAGGACAATTGCTGATGGAATTTCTGTAAAAAGGCCAGGAGAATTCACGTTTAAAATAATAAATGAACTGATAGATGACATTGTTTTGGTAGACGACTCTCAGATAGTCAAAGCAATGTTTCTTCTTATGGAGAGAACTAAGATGGTTGTTGAACCAGCCGGAGCTGTAAGCTTGGCATATTTACTTGAAAAGAAACCATCAAAAGGAAAGAAGGTGGTTTCAATTCTTTCTGGTGGTAATGTAGACATGTATCTACTTGGTCAGATAGTAGCAAAGGGACTTACAGAGATGGGGAGGATGGTAAAGATCTTTGTTTTGCTGACAGACAAGCCTGGTGCTCTCAAAGAAGTTGTTGATCAAATTTCGGCGTTAAGTGTAAACATAGTTGAGGTTGTACACGATAGGTTAAGTTCAAGTATTCCAGCTGGTACCGCGGGTGTGACTTTAAGCCTTGAAACTGAAGATCAGAAGCACGCTCAGAAATTAATAAGTTATTTGAAGGAAAAGAACATCCAATTTAAGATTGTGACCTAACCAGTAAAGACGTATCTTCGCTCGCCTTTACTTTCTGCTATATTTTCTACGTCTATCAGTACAAATTCTTCTTTACTATCAAGAAAGTTTTCTTTTGGCCCACGTTTATTTTCATGAATTTCTTCATATTCTTCAAGGGAAAGTTTTACCCTATTTCCTATCTCAGATTCTAGATTCATGTCCTTTACAATTTCTTTATAAGTTGGCTTAATTGCACCGCTGAAGACCATTGCACTACTGCCGCTTCCATAGGATCCAAATCCAAATCTCTTCCCAGCAAGGTCAGTTCCTTTTTGAAATTCAAATTCTAAACAACTTCTAAACCCAAGGTATAATGACGCAGTGTATAAGTTTCCTATCATTTGAGATGCAATAAGGGAGCTAGCAAGCTTTGTATCATAAACTTCTTGAAACTCTTCGGTCTTTGAAAACTTCTTAGTGAACTCATGATCCTTTGTCATGAATTCAGAATCTGCAAGAACTGATTCGATTGTTCCACGTGGATCTTTTGGAATAGGTTCCTCCATTCCTATCTTCTCAATTATTTTTTTCCATCTTGGGAGCTTGCGCCACTCATGTCGCAGTAGATACGCAAGAGCCTTTTTTCCCATGTTGCTATACGGCAAGTGCATGCTGAGAAAGTCAATATAATCCAAAATCGTCTCTCCAGCTTTTAGCTTTATCAAACCAGTAGAGAGCGCTTTTTCTTTGTAAAGCATTAATGCTTTCTTTACTTGAAGCAAGTAAAGCAAATTAGAGTATTGCCCATGGACAATTGGCGTTTCTTTGCCAAATGGTCTATAGAAATCATACTCATTCTTAATTGAGGTAGATGTAACTTTTGGATCAAACTCCAAAAGTCTTGGATTATCGTTTACCAGCATTGCAACTGCGCCAGCACCTTGTGTATACTCTCCACTTGAACCAAGATCGTATTTTGCAATATCGGAGACGACCACTATCGCGGACTTTCCTCCGGATTCACCAGCTCTAATCCAATTAGAATTATCATACAAAGCATATGATCCACTTACACAAGCAAATTTGCACTCTATACCTCCACAGTGTTCAAATGAATCATCACCGTAGATTTGTTCCAACATTCCTATGACATAGGAATTCATTGCTTTTGATTCATCAAGAGAGGATTCGGTTGCTACATATAATCTTCCTATGTCCTTGGGCGAGAGATGACTTTTTTGCATTATTCTTAAACAGGCATTTGCAGCCATACATGCAGGATCCTGGTTTGTATCGACCATAGCCATTTTAGATATTCCTAGCCCACGCTGAAGCTTATCAGGATCCATTCCTCTAGCTACGGCAAAGTCTCGCGCATCTACGAATAGCCTTGGTATGTAGATTGAGATATCATCTATTCCTACGGTCATTAGCTACCACCTTTGAAATTACTCATATAAGCATTTTGGGTTTAAACTTGCTGGGCATAAAATGTAATTTTTATTAGCTTTCTGACCTCACTGCGATCAATTATTTTACTTTTTGCAGCTGAGATTTGAAGATCTCTTCAAATACATCATATGGCTGGGCTCCACTTAATTTTGTCACAGAGTTATCAGGTCCTATTATAAAAAAACCAGGGGTTCCAGTAAGTCCAAGTGTTTTAGCGTCAGAAACACTTCCCTTTATTATTGCCACATGCCTTGCCTCAGACATGCATGTATTGAAATCCTTTTCGTCTAGGCCAACCTGCTTAGCAAATTCAAAGAGGTTCTGAGATGAAGCCCAACCATTGTTTTCCCCCGTCCAATGATTATACAAAACGTCATGATATTCCCAAAACTTGCCCATTTCCTGAGCACAATGAGCAGCATGTGCTGCATTTATCGAATCTTGGCCTATTATAGTATAATCTTTGAAAATCATTTTTACCTTTCCTGTGTCAACGTAATTTTTTACAATATCAGGTTCAGTTGTATGAAAAAATCGATTACAGTAAAAACATTGATAGTCTCCAAACTCAACCAAAGTTATAGGAGCATCTTTTGAACCAAAAACAGGAGATGCATTATCGATAAGAAGGGGCATCTGAATTTTTTGGTTATTGCCTTGTGCTTCTGTAGATGATTGGGAAGGTGACTTTATTATCTGATTGGATGTAATAACATAAAATATGGCCCCAATACAAATCGCTCCAATGGCAACCCCTATCCCAAGTGACTTAGCGTGAACATTCATTGGAGACATGCGAGGTTTGGTCACATTTAGTTCTTATCATATATCTAAATAAGAGGCATCATAATCCAAAAATTTGTGAAGAAAGTTTTTGTTAATGGATACGGTTCAATAGGAAGTAGAATAACTCAATTTATTGCAGACGATTCTGACATTGAACTTGTTGGTGTAGGAAAGTATTCGCCTGATGAAAAAGTAAGAGATGCGCTTTCAAGAGGTTTTAACGTGTATGTCCCAAAAAATAAGCTTGAATTTTTTAAGAATCTCAATGTATCTGGAACAGTAGAAGACGCGGTTGAAAAAAGTGATTTAGTTATAGATGCGGCGCTAGGAGGACAGGGTTATCTGAACAAGAAAAATTTGTATGAACCAAAAAACATGCGTGCCATATTTCAAGGGGGTGAAACCATTGCTGGAGAAAAAGCTGTGGCTGATTTGATCTTTAATTCCCGAGTTAACTACGAAGAAGCATTTGATAAAAAATATGTCATGCAAGGAAGTTGCAACGTTACTGGTATGGGAAGAATTCTGCAACCATTAAGAGAAAAATATGGTAAGAAAATAAAACGATTTGACGCCACGCTTATTCGTCGATGGGCCGATTTGGAAGACTTGAAAATCGAAGTAAAAGATTCCATTGAATGGTCTAGAA
The DNA here is from genome assembly GCA_016200035.1 of Nitrososphaerota archaeon. Lineage (GTDB taxonomy): Archaea > Thermoproteota > Nitrososphaeria > Nitrososphaerales > Nitrosopumilaceae > JBBDNF01. Next base: position 183 of record JACQFM010000169.1, on the reverse strand, counting down.
AACCTCATCACCAAGATGATGTTAAAAGCTATATGGGTAAGGATACGCCGCTCTTTGTAAGAGCCTTCAAGGTACCTACAAGGCAAATGCACCTTCATTTGCTGGACATAAGATTTAACAATGCTGCACCAAAACCTTCTGAAATTTTAGATCTTTTCCGAAATGAATATGGTGTTGCAATTT
>JACQFM010000175.1 GCA_016200035.1 Nitrososphaerota archaeon | reverse complement strand
TCCGTCGGTCCAATGCTTCCTCCACTTCATGGAGACACTACAATTCTAGATTTGCCAGAAAAGTGGATAGGAAAGAGTCTTGAAGAAATTGTGAACTACAGATTGAGTCTTGTAAGAGGAATACAGAACGTGTCAGTTTCCGACCCACAAGGAAGATTCATCGAAAGTTTACAGGAGGTTGCAATGTCTACAAGGCCAATCGATTCAGATATCGAATTTACAAAACAAACCATTCCTGTTACAACAATCGATGGCGAAAGCCCTCCATTTGGACCAATAGGTCAGATAAAGAATGCAAAATTTTATAGCTCATCATCTGACAGGACCATACAGAAAATCTTCTACGACAAAGATTTGCTGGCGCAAGAATCAGTAATGAAACTTTACAATAGTGGTATAGAAATTTCCAGAATTCAAAAGTGCTTTAGCATAGGAATGCTAGGTAAGAAAAGAAAGCTCGTCCCTACTAGATGGGGGATAACTGCAACTGATGACATTATATCAAAATCTCTTGTTTCAGAAATAATAGAATTTGATCTAATAGACAGCTACCTAGTTTTTTCATATTCACATATTGGAAACTTTTTTTCTGTTATTATTTTTCCAAGCAGATGGATGTTTGAGCTGCAAGAAGCTTGGTATGATAACCAAGGGAACATTGGCTTTGGTTCAGATTTCGAAGATGCCAGAGGCCTTGATCACTATCCGGCTACCGCTGGCGCTCATTTTGCATCAAGGCTTGGCGTGGCTGAATACCTGTTCAAAAACAAGGTACAAGCTGGTGCGTTGGTCCTACGAGAGATAAGGCCAGAATATGCAGTACCAGTAGGTGTGTGGCAGGTAAGAGAAGGAATTAGAATGGCTATGAAACAAAAACCACAAACTGTATCAAGCTTTGATGAATCACTTGATCTTGCATGCAAACCATTAAGCATAGATAAAAAAGAATGGCAAGCTAAAAGCAAACTGTACAAGGCAAGAAGTCAAAAATCGATCTCTGACTTTTTTTAACTGCTAGAGTTTTTATTAACCGCAGACAGCTGATCAGATAATGGAACAAAGGGATACGATCTTTATAATATTGCTAATATCAAGTCCCATATTATTTGCACTTGCGGCCTTTCCAGATTCATTTAGTCTTAGTTGGAACCAAGGCAGGGGTGGATTTCTTTTTGCTTTGGCATTCATTGTGGCAGAACTTGTCGGCTTGAAGCTTAACGTCCCAAAGAAAAGGCTGCTTGCTGTAATTCCTCTTGCCGCACTTACCATAGCATATCTTGTTAGCTTGGAGTATGGACTGCGTGATTATATCATATCACAAGCTAGCCATTATCATGTTCAGTTAGTTTTTTCGTGGACTTGGATGTTGGATTTTGTGGTATTAGCAATTTTTCTTATTGCTTCTATGAGTATATTGTTTGGGAAAAAATGGATTCGAATCTCACCTGCTGGGCCTATATTTATTGCAGGAAGCGCAGTTATCTTATCGCTTGATGCTTTCTTTCCCTATGATACACTTGGACCATTACAATATGTGGTTCCCTATCTTATCAAGACAAATGCTTGGCTGATAACTACTTTTGATCTAGGTACAGCTGTTGCAAGAGATAACATGATGTTTCTTAGCGGTGATCATGGCCCCTTTGCTTTACAGGTATTCTGGCCATCGGCTGGGGTACATAGTGTCATAATATACTCACTTGTAATGATGGCTTTTCTGTTTAAGATGAACATTCCTCGTAGAAGAAAAGTAGTGTACTTTGGTTTGGGAATAGTGGGAACCATTGGAGTGAATATGATTAGAATATTTTCTCTGTCATTATTTGCTCTCAAGGTCTCCACAAATGTAAAGGAGTTTGAATCATTTCATTCTGTTGCAGGCGAGATAATGTTTTTGCCTTGGCTCTTTATTTTCTTACTTGTTGTAACGTATGTGGAGACAAAGCGGATAAAGAGACTAGAAATTGCACAAAAAGAACATGATCAAAATAAATAGAGATGTCAAACCTGGAACCTATGCTATCAGTGAGATATTTGACGGATTAAGACAAACTGAAATAATAAAAAAGATCTTTAAGACAAGAAAAGAACTTGATCTAGTATTTTCGAAGATAAATGTTATAGTGGAAGAAAAAGATCATTATATGTACGTAAAAAATGAAGACGGTTCTATCGTTGTTGGACTTGAACATCTGCAAAAATCAAATTCAAGAATTTTGTATCTTGATATTGTTCACGAACTTGTACACGTAAGACAACAAAGAGCAGGTCTTGACCTATACGATAAATCATATTCATATGTGGACAGGCCAACAGAGATTGAAGCGTATAAAATAGCTGTAAGTGAAGCAAAGCACCTTGGGATGAGTGATAAAGAAATTCTAGACTATCTACAGGTGGGGTGGATTACACCAGAAGAGCATAAAAGACTAGCAACCCGCGTGGGAGTAAATTCTTAGAAATATCTAGTGATGTTATCCTGACCTGAAAATTCGGACAGCTCAGAGACTTTGACTCCTATCCTACGTACTAGCATCTTTTGATCTTCTAAAGACTCTCGTAGAAGCTGAAATGCTGTCTTTTTAAGTTCTTCAAGACTAGAGGTCGAGTTCTTGAGAGTCTTAGATCTGGTCTTATTTGAAAGATCAGATTGGACAAACTGTATGCCAACTGACCTGAAAACTATCTTGTCTTCAAGAATAGTCTCATGTACATCCTCACATAGTCTCTCAAGGTCCTTTGCCAAAAAGTCATAATCCTTTGAATCCTGCTTTAGCGTAGTAATGCGACTATACTGCGTGGCCTCTTGTCGTTCAGAGACCGGCTCATCATCTATCCCCCTTGCAGCATTGTAAATGTAAGTTCCTATCTTGCGTCCAAAATCACTATTTAGGGAAAAAACATCTAGTCTTTTTAGCTGCGATATGGTTTCAAGTCCCTTCTCTAAGAATTTTTGCTCGGTTTTTTTTCCTATGCCCGGTATGGATCTAATTGGTAACGGATCCAAAAAGGACTCAATTTTCTCTGGAGGAACAATGGTTAACCCATCTGGTTTTTTAAAATCAGACGCAATTTTTGCTACAAGCTTGTTAGATGACACACCTATTGTACAGGTCATCTTCACAACATCGCGCACTGTATTTTTCAATTGCTGTGCAATATGACCTGCGCCTTGAAAATTTCCATTGCATCTTTTTGAGACATCTATGTAGGCCTCATCTTTTCCCACATATTCAAAAATGTCAGCATATTGCTTTATTGCCTCCATTGCTTTTTGTGATAGGTCTGAATAATAATCAAAGTCAGTAGGCAAAAAGACTGCCTCTGGGACCACCTCTAGTTTCTTTTTGGCAAATTTAATTGGCATGCCAGATTTAACGCCGTATTTTCTCGCTACATAGTTTGCTGTAGCAATGGCTCCGCTGTCACCTCCACGGTCGGAAAAAACGCAGACAGCCACAGGTTTTGATTTTAATTCGGGATTTCTTATCTCTTCACACTGCGCGTAAAAATAATCAAAATCGATATGGAAGACAATTCTTTGTTCCATCTCTTTGTAAGACTAAAAAATGCTTATTACATTATCGTACGCTGTGACCTGCCAGATGTACGTATAGAGACTTTGCTGTTTTGTTGACCAAGTTTTGCCACTCTGATTTACTTGCACGAAAATCATACAACCTTGCAAGAATTATTCTTGCAAGAACCAAATAATCTTCAATAGTTTTATCATTGAGTTGGCTCACTTTTTGCTCGTTGTAGAGTTCTTTCGCCATCGCGTGATATTTTAATATGGTTCTTTTTTCGTAGCTTACGATCTTATTTTGATCTTTTAATTTGTTAAGAATAAACGAAATAGTTTTTGTGTTAGGTTTGCTAATTTTTATCAAATTGTGGCGAGTTGCATATGATTTTAGAGCAATTTCTACAGCATTATCTATGATCATAAAGGCAAGTCTCTTATCAGATGCAAATTTATCATTCATCAGTAACTTGCCTAGGCATATCAGCTGAACTAATTGGCTTGCCAAAGATCCCTTGGCTTCTTTTTTCATATCTACCATTACCATATAGAATCTAATAATCTAAATATCTTATAAGATTAGGAAATTCGTGGACTATCCAGTTACAGCAGAACCTGAAGGAGTGAAGATAAAACCAGAAAAAATGGAAACCGACAAATTATATCATTGCATATTCAAAGACAAGGTTTTGCTGTTTTACAAAGACGAGCAAGAGCTTTTGAACTGCTATGAAATTGAAGAAAAAGAGATAGTTGATGCCATAAAAGAAACAACCTCAGCTGATGACGTAGAAAAAATTCTTCAAAAATATATAGAAAAACAAAATGTTAACCATTAAATAAAACGCGACTTGAGAGGCGGTTGTGAGCAGACCAACCAACGTCATTTTCATTGGTAAGAAATCTATCATGATCTACGTCCATGCAACTCTCACTCTTCTATCTAATGAACCAACTGTTACCATTAAGGCCAGAGGCAAAAGCATAACGGCTGCCATAGATGTCTCACAGGTGATAGTAAAAAGAATGAACGCGGTTGGTTACAAGGTAAGCGACGTACGAATCTTCTCAGAAAGGATGACCTCACTAGATGGTAAGGAAAGAAACGTTTCCACAATTGAAGTAGATGTTTCTCGTAGCTAATGATGAATTGGTCTTTTTTAAGAATTGCAATTATAATTGGTCTTGCAAGTATTTCCATAATAACAGTCCTATACAGTACGGGCTTGGTAGATAATTGTTCGATAAAGCACGCAAATCTGATAAATGAATTAAAAAAATATCACGAAAATTTGGATCCGGTGCTTTGTGAAGACCTTAATGACAAAATAATAGAGCTGAACAACAAATGCGGAATAGAAATAGACGTTGTCGATTGTGGTTAGGTTACAGCCTGTAGCGTAAATATTGCTCCAAAGTATACTAGAACCGCACTTATTGCGACGATGAAAATTTTATAATTCTTGTTTGAGACTATTCTTTTTCCCTTCGAAGAAAGAAAACCAACAGAAGTGAGCCACGCATAGTCCATCCATATGTGAAATGCAAACATAATCAAAATTCCAGCAAACGACCAAAGTAAAAGCGCATCAGAGATTAACTTGAACCCTATTGTGAACCACCAGATAAGAAAAAACGGATTTAATCCACTTAGCATCATTCCTGCAATAAAAGGACCATGCTTTCCTTCAAAAACATCTGAGGGTCGTTTCAAAACTTTTCTTATTTGCAGGGCGGCAAAAACAAAAAGACTGAGCGCACCAAGAAGAGATATCACTTCTCTGAATTGAGGTAAACTGGCAAGCGAGATTGCGCCTATTCCAAGCAGAACTACAAGAGGTAGTTCTATTACTGTGTGGCCGTATGCCATCTTCAGGCCCGACTTTGCTCCTCCTTTTAATCCATAAGCAACATTAGCTGCAAAAAGTGGACCAGGTGACATTACTCCCGAAACTGAGATAGTAATTACTGCTAGTGCAAATTCAAAAGGCTGAACCATCTTAAACTAAAGCTAGATTTTTGATATAAGTATTAATAAGAAAAGATTTTGCACGTCTTATCCATCTTATCTTTTAAAAAATCAATTACTCCCTTCTCGCTAGTTTTATAGATGAATGTGTCTTTTCTGCCCCTGCAAATATCAATACAGTACCTTTTGGACACTCTATTCAAAAAAATCACATTTGACCTATTCTCTATTCTTATACCTTCATCAAGATCAAGAATTTTAACAAATTTTTGTAGTTGTTTTTTTGGTATCTCTTTTTCCTTATACATCATCCATACATTGCATCCTTGATTGGTTCTGCGTCTTCCTCGACTTTCTTTATGTTACGTTCAACTATTTCGGCTTCTTGCAGAAGTGATTTCAGATCACAGGTAGCGCCGGGTACAAGCTTTGACATTGCCATGCAGATCTCGGCACCCGCTCTAAAGTCAGGACCTCTTTCTTTTGTGTTAAACAAAAGAACTATGACATTAGTGTTTGATAATGCGCCTTCATTTAATAAAATTCCGGGAATGCCTGGAACTGTACCATTTGATAAAGTTGGAATGTCAGCATCCTTGAGCCTTTTCTTGGCTTCAGGCGTGTTTCCTACGCCTATTACAAATGATCCTTGATCTTCGGTTTTGATTGCAGAACTGCTGACAATTAGTGAACACTTGTGCTTGATAGACCATTCTAGCATAGCCTTTGCTACATTTCTATGAAGCGATTCATGTGGGCTTAGATATGATGAAAAAATAGCAACCTTGAGCTCATTATTTACAAATATTGTTGAAGGAAAGTTAGGAACACCATTTTTTATTATGCTCATCGGAGGGAAAAGTTCTGAATCAAGAACGCCTGCCATTTCAAATTGTACGGTGTTTATCATTGATTCTGTGGCAATGGCATTGGCAAGTCCTCCATATGGAAAACCATCTATGACGTAGCCGCCCTCTATGTTGATTGGTTTAAGTTCTCTTATTGTAATTTCCGAGCCCATAATTTTTGTTACGAACGGCGTCCTATTAAACCATGGATATCATTTTATTTGGTGATACTAAATCCACCTTGTGGAAATCCTGTACATACTCATTAACTGTGACTTGGGCTCCGAAGTAGAAATAATAAATGAGCTGATGAAAATTCCGGAGGTAAAGGAAGTTAGAGGAACGTATGGAGTTTATGACATCTTTGTAAAGCTTCAAGGCGATTCCAGAGAGAATTTGGAAAACATCATCACTCATAAAATTCGTAGGATTACAAAGATTCGTTCCACTGTCACGTTGACTCCAATTCTTGCGCAAGGTGGACGATAGGTCCAAAAATGCTCAAGATATACAATTCTTTTTCATCAAAGATAGAAGATTTTGAACCATTTGATCCACCAGTAGTAAAGATATTCATTTGCGGACCTACACTATATGATTATACACACCTTGGTCATGCAAGAATATTTCTTACTTATGATCTACTTTGCAGGTTTCTAAAAACTAGAGGCTACAAAACCGATGTTCTTGTGAACATGACTGACATAAATCAGAGTGTCTTTAACAAGGCCATAGTACAAGGAATAGACTATCATACATTATCACAATTCTACTCGAATGAATTCATAAAGGACTTGGACCTTTTAAACATCAAAACTATTGCGAGATTTGCTCATGTTTCCGACTATGTTAAAAACATTTCAAAACATATCTCATCACTAATAGAAAAAAGAAATGCATATTCTGCAAACGGTAACATCTATTTTGACACCAAAACAATAAAAGATTACGGCAAACTTTCAAAACAATCACGGAAGCAGCTAAATCTACATAGAATGGATATAGGGCCTAACAAAAAAAACCAAGAAGATTTTATGCTTTGGAATTGTTCTGAAGATTTTGGTTTTTCATGGAAGGGAGATTTTGGTAAAGGTGTGCCATGGTGGCACATTCAGGATTCGTCAGTGGTGATAGAGAACTTTGGCTTGCATTATGATGTACATGGAGGAGCTGATGAGCTAGCATATCCTCATCATGAAGCTCATCTTGCTCAGTACAAGGCTATGACTGATTTAGAGACGCCAGTTAAGATATGGATGCACGTGAGTTTGGTTTTGTCAAAGGGAGAAAAGATCTCAAAATCTCGTGGAAACGTAGTTTTAGCTAGAGATTTAGTAACTAAGTACGGGCAAAACTTGTTACGATTGTATTTATTTTCTACTCATTACCGAAAGGAAATCGATTACAATGAAAAAAACCTCTTGCGAAATAAATCATTCTTGAAAAAGATTCAACAAACCTCTCTTCGCGCATCACATAAGACAAGCGAGGACATTTCTGCTCTTATACAAGAATTCTATGCCTCGCTTGGAAACGACCTTAATTCACCAAAAGCCTTAAACTTTCTTGAGAAGATATGCACAAAGGCTTTAAAAAATAGCAATATCAGCATTGAAGATTTTACAAGAATCATGGATACCCTAGGCCTGCGTATATGATATCAGAGATAGAAGAAAATGACATTGCCTTTACAGCGATGTGGAGCAATATGACCATACTTGAGTGTGGATATTTCTTTGCCAACCAGAATCTACAAAATGATATCTTCTTTGACAAGCTTACAAACATAACCTGTTTGAGTGAAAAAATGATTGAAGAAGCATTATCTCTTTTTCAAAAAAACAATACTCGTCCATTTGTATATGTTTTAGATAACCCGGAACTAGAAGAATTATTACGCAAAAAAGGCTTTACATTATATGATACACAACATGTCCTAAAAAAAACAGGCAATTCTAAGCAAGAAAACCTTGCCGTACATCACATTGCACGAAAAGATTCACTTTTGTGGTCTGATATTTTTTGTAGGTCTTTTGATTGTCCTGAATGGATAGATGAAGTAAACTCTATTGTAAGAAATTCAATTTCTAATGTGGAGTACCTTGTGGACTCTGAATACAATGGATCTTGTGTTGCATTATTTGAGAAAGGTTCTGTATTGGGTTTGTATTGTCTTGGGACTGTAAAAGAAAATAGGAAAAAAGGTCTTGCAAGATTACTAATTAATTATGCTATAGACCAAGCAAGATTAAGAAATTTGGAATTTCTTATGTTAGAAACGTACGGACTAGATGGCTTACTTGATTTCTATTCCAACCTTGGGTTTGAGAAAGTGTATGAAAAGAAAATCTACTCTATTTGATTTTTGAAAGTAATGCAGAATACAGGAATGGAAGTATAGTAGTAGCTTCGGCATGTATTGTTGTTTGCTTTGCATTTTGAGTTACCTTGCCCCATGAGATTGCTTCTCTGATTAGAGCGCCACTTAGACTTCCATCAAATTCTTGTGCTGTTGTAATATAGACTGCATAGTCTAATCCATCACGAAACTGGTTCCACCAAAGGGTATGATGCTTTGATATGCCCCCTCCGATCATAAGGGCGCCAGACTTCTTTGCTTTGAATATAAGCTCTGATAAGATATCGCCATCTGTTGCTACATTTAGCTTAAAGTCTGGATGCTTTTGGGTAAAGAACCAGACTTGGCTACCTACGGCTCCATCCATTATCCCAGGAACT
>JACQFM010000002.1 GCA_016200035.1 Nitrososphaerota archaeon | reverse complement strand
TTTACTACTGTATATGATTGAATACTATCATTGTCAGTGTTAAGATCGGGATCGTTTAAAATAACCACAACTGGTTGCCCTAGCCTGTAAGTTTGTGATTCAAGAGTTACAGTGCCAGAATGTGTTTTTACATCAGTTTTTGTTGATACGTTTACTTGTGCACCACTTACTTGAATATCGGAATATGCCAAGTTAACTCCTTTTTCGTCTACTAGTTGATCATTTGAAAGAAATTTTATTTCGTTACTAATTGTTCTAAGACTTTTTATTAAGTTTGGATCATTTTGATTGAGCTGGTTTATTATTGTATATTCTAATGTTCCTGCAAAGATTCCTGAATTGTTTGATGTTTCCTGTAGCTCAGCTCTGTATATGGCATTGTTTACACGTACACCATTTCTGTTCCCAAACGAAAAAAAATCTAAGACTATTGGTTGAGTATCTTGCTCATTTGAGATGAGACCTGCATTAGTCGTGTCGGCAGAAGCGTCAAAGCTAATTTCCAAAAAAACTGAAGATGAGGATGGTACAGATTTTATAGCTGTTACCATGGAATTTGTTACCTGAACAAGTCCTTTAGCTGCTGATATGTCACCTGCATTGAGAATTCGAATTTTAGTAGTACCGGGAAGTCCTCCAAAGTGTAAAGTCATATTCGTATCAGAAAATGAACTTATGCCAAGTTGATTTTGAAATGAACGTAGATCATAGTTTATCCAATTTGTTCCTATGTCGTTTGGATTAGTTGTGTCAATAAATAAATCCTGTAAAGAATGGGCAGTAATTCCAAGATTCAGTGTAATTTTTTCAAATGAGACAGCAGTTGAAACAGATCTGGTATCAACTATCAAACGGTCAGAATTTTTGTCTGGAACGCTTGAACTAACTGATGTTATACCACATGCCGTTACGGATGTCGTGGATGTTTCACAAAACTTCACAACAGAAGCCTGCTGCAAAGTCACGGGGTTTCCAATTCTTAGTGTTGGTATAGTCGCAGAACTCCTGAAAACATCAAGATCGTCCCTACCCCCAGGATTCAAATTTTGTTCAGGATCTGCTAGGTTAATCATTACCTTTTGACCTGGATTAAATTGTCCGCCTTGGCTTCCAAGTGAAAGTTTTGCTGTGTATGTTGCCGATACTATTGAGATTGAGTGAGAATTATACTCTATCGAACCAGATTGAAACCTAGGTGCATTACTTAAAATTCCAATGGTTGATTTGTTATTAAAATCGGAACTGACAAAGACTCCAGAGTTTGGTGCTGTTTCAACTAAAGTAACTATTTTGTTATATGTTACCAGCCCAGTGCTAACAAAATTTGATGGTTGCCTCTGATTGGTTCTTAATTCTACCACTGAGCCCAGATCCATACCCACGTTACCGTTATTCTTAAAACCCAAGCTGGCCAAATGCGGATTCAAGTCAACCAAGCCAGAGCCACCATTTCCTGAGTTTGAACCAGTTTCAGTGAAGGCTTGGTAAAAAGTTGCTCTAGAAGAATTGACGTTAAATGTCCAAGAATCAACCGAAGTAGGATCTTGATTTAGTTGAATGTCATTAATAGTCACGAATACTTCAGCTCCTTTTGGATATCCCTCTCTATCCAACTTTAAAGAGATGTTGGGAATATCTTGTTCTGGAAAATAGTATAAATCAACTCTTTGTGTTCCACCAGCTTTATTGTACAAAATAGAAACATTATCATGAAACGAAAAAAGTTGAATAACTGGCCATGCATTAGAATTTATTCCTATTTGACCATCTGGTACGGATGGATTTGTATTTAGGCTGGGTGGACGGCGAACAACATTATTTTGGTTTGGAAGGGAGGCGAACGATCCGGTGCATGCAGTAAACGAAGATGTTCCATGAGTGGAGCCGGCAATAGCCCTCGGTATTGCTACACCTTCCGTTTCTGAGAAACTTGCGCCAAGGACGTTGGCGTCTGTATTTCTGTCACAAAAAGCGCCAAAATCTAAGCTTTGACCTGCAGATCCAGTTGACGCAACTTGGTCTGCTTGCATTGCTTTATCCTTGTTGGCAAAAAATGCGTACCAGTTACCATCTGAAGCTTGTGCCATACGTAGCTTCTTCCCATTCAATGTTACATCTGGTTCTCCATGATGGTTATCTAAGGAGCCTATATCTGAGTCTCTTACTATAACCTCAACTACCATAGAACCAGAAAAATGGTTATCAAATAGACTGTTTTCTGCAGAAACAAAGAGATTTGGGTTAGATGGTTGTGCATTTGCGTTAAAACCTGATAGTGGCATTAGAAGAAGCAAAATCAAATACATAGCAATAATTTTACGCAAATTTATTCTATAATCTTGATATCTATGGAGCTTCCAAATATTGTTGTCGAATAATTTGTACTTTTAATTTTCAAAATGGAGTTATATTTCCCTCTACAAAATGAATCAACAAGACAATATGCTATCTAAATTGGTATAATAATAGAAGTATGTTCATTACTACTATCACTGTCGTACATATTAGCGCTAGAATCTTTGTGATACGTTTGTTCATGTTTTCAACACCCATAATATCTTTTTTCCCTGTGAAGTATACTAATGGAATCACTGTAAAGGGAAGCTGAAGACTTAAGACAACCTGACTTATGACCAATATATCCAAGGAGTTTATTCCAATAGAAATCGCTATGACAGCTGGTACAAGAGTAATTAATCTAACAGCAATTCTCCTTTGCCATAGTTTCACTTTCCAATTAGAAAATCCTTCAAATATAACCTGACCAGAAAGGGTTGCTACTGTAGATGATGCTAATCCTGACGCAAGAAGTGCAACAGCAAAAGCTATACTTGACAAGTTTCCAAGTAGTGGCGTAAGTGTTTTGTACGCCACATCTATCGATTCTATGGTAATGCCATGTTGATAAAATGTGGAAGCAGCAAGAACAAGAATAGCGCCGTTAACAAGTCCCGCTATGGTCAGGGCCAGTACGCTGTCTATCATAGAAAGTTTAATCATACTTTTCTTAGATTTTACAAGATCCATCATAGGCAATCTTGATTTGATAATTGAGGAGTGTAAAAATACGGCATGAGGCATTACTGTCGCACCCAATATTCCGACTGCTATAACAATGCCATCAGATTTTAATTCTGGAATCACTGCATGATATGCAATTTGATTCCAATCTGGAGCCGCAAGATAAATTTCCAACAGGAATGCTACTCCTATTATTGCCACCATACCGATTATCACAGCTTCTAGTTTTCTAACACCTTTTCGCTCGAGTGCTAATATGAGTAGTGTGTCTACAGCTGTTAGAACTGCACCATAAACCAAGGGAATGCCAAAAAGAAGGTTAAATGCTATCGCTCCCCCGATTACTTCTGCTAGGTCAGTTGCAATAGCAGCTATTTCGGCAGTTCCCCAAAGACTAAGAGATTGCCAACGTGGCAGGTGGATCTTACAGTTTTCCGCCAAACTAAAACCTGTAGCAAGGCCGAGCTTAGATGACAAGTATTGTGTGAACATGCCTATTAGGTTGCTCATGACAACAATGAATAACAAAGAATAGCCAAATTTTGAACCAGCTGCTATATCCGTTCCCCAATTACCTGGATCCATATATGCAATGCCCACCACTACACCCACTCCCATGAACTTGAACAAGTGAGCAAGTTTGATTCTATTACTCTGGATCAGATCTTCTTTATCATCCATCGAGGATACTTGCTACTGAGATTATTTATAATTTAGCTTTAACTAACTTTTTTGTCATAAGCTAAATTAAAGTGTGTTTTCAATCCCAAGTTTTAACTAAGGGCGATATCGCATCTTCGCTGTGAAAAAGAGCATCCCACTTTTAGTAATAGGAGGGTTCTTAACTGCAACGGGGATTGGAATTTCATTTTATAGCTCACAATTAGTAACTGAGAATCTTTCTACACATCAGGAATCACTAGCAGTAGGGCATTCTTTGATGGCTCTTAAAGAGCTTGATCCTACAAAAAATGAAAATGGTGTCTATGTAGTACAGGTAGCAGATTTTAAAGCAGGTGATAATATTCTTGCAAAGGTTTTCGATCCATCAGATATCGTGATAGTTTCAAAATCAATCAGTCATAATCCTTATCAAGATAATTTCAAAATAACCACAAAAGGAGCGTATAAGCTATCAGTTGAAAATTCAGGTCAAAGAGATCTTCAAATTGAGGGCGTGATAGGATATCTGCCCAAAGATTCTTCATTAGCAATCAGTATTTTTGGATTTATTGTGATAATAGTTGGTTTATCAGGCCTAGCAGTAGGAATGATGTATTTTGTTAAAACTCGCAAGAGCAATCTTAGTTAAGAAATGAGTCCAGTTCTGTAAGTCCATCTATGACACCCGAAAAGTTGTCATCACTTTCCATAATTTTATTGAGCTTATCATTATCAGCAGAAAAAATTACTTTTCCATCGCTCCTATTTATCTTAACAAAACCGTATTCTATCACATAGGATAATCGCTCAAGTATTTCACTCTCGCTTACGTGTAATTTTTCCTCAAGGTAAGACGAGTCTTTATTGCCTTCTTCCAGTTCCAACAATATTGGTGAGACATCAGGATTGACCAGTGTTTCGATCATTTTTTGTCTGTCATAGTTTTCTTTCACCTTATTTCACCATGCAAATTTTGAGCTTATGATTTTCTTCTTGTTTGAAATAAAATCATTTATCAAAATTCTACCAATGTTAGCAGGGTTGATATAATATGATCTTCCTTTCAATTGTTTTTCCAGACCTTCGACATAGCTTAGAAGTTCATCCTCTTCACTTACCATAATTGTATCAATCTCTATTCCTTCGTGCTTACACCTTTTTGCTTCGTACAAGGTTCGAGCCTCTATAAACGGATCAATCTGTCGGTATCTGTAACAAAGATAAACCATTTTACCGCCGTCTAAATCTAATTTTATTTCGCGCTCGTCATAAATTTTCGAAAGTACACTTTCATCTGGTTTGTAAAAATGCGAGTATGGCTTGTCTGATAATATATCACTTTTCTGATTGTCATTATCTACAAAACATGCACTTGGTTGTCCATCAGTAATCATTACTATTCGTCTGTTTCTTGCGCCCTCTCCTTTTAGAATCTTAAGCGCAAGCCTTAAAGCTGCTTGGTAGTTTGTGTAATGCAAGAAGTTATCATTTGCATCGTATGTCCTCAAATATGGAATATCATATGGATCTATCTTTGATGCAAATGAACCAAATCCTACTATGTGAATGGAATCATTTGGAAAGAATTTTTTGTTTAAAACATACAAACTCCAAAGGGCTTTTTTAGCTGCCTCAATCCTGCTCCCTTCTCCCGAACCAACAGAATATTTCATGGTTGAACTTAGGTCTATACAATATACGACAGCTACTTTCACTTCCTCCGTTGTTTCAAATTTTTCAAGATCATCAATTTCAATCTCGATAGGAAATTTTACAATTGAATCTTTTTTTGCTATTCTTTGTACTGAATTTAACAAGGTCTTTGGTATGCTAAGTAAATTTATGTCATTACCATACTCAAATTTGGTGGTCGTATCTAACACCACATTTCCAGAACCTACATTTTTTGTCTCATGAAATCCAGATCCTCCATCATTGATTGCTTTCATTACGTCATGTAGAATTTTTAATCCAATCTCGAAAAATCCTTTGTTAGAGAGCCACTTCTTTTCATCCTTAAGATACCCCATTTTTTGAAGGTATTTAGTCATGGGCTGGTCACCATTTTCGATTTTTAGTTGTGCCTCTTCCTGTTGACTCTGTTGTTTATCTTGTTCATCTGAACGTTGCATATTTCCCTTTAGCATACGTTCAAGTTCCTGCATAGTTGTGGTTCTATCCTTTAACACTTGTTTTGCAAGTACTTGAAGAATCTTTTGCATATCTTTAGTTGATATATCGTCATTTGATTTGTTACTCTTTCCTTCTTGGTGTGAATGATAGACAAAACTTGTTGTATCATGCTGCAACATAAACACCCTCCTTTTTGTCTAGGATCTTTGGCTCAAGCCAACAAAGTCCTTCCAGAACGATTTCCGTGATCGCCGCTCTAATTTCGCTTTGTATTTTTTCCG
>JACQFM010000174.1 GCA_016200035.1 Nitrososphaerota archaeon | reverse complement strand
ATAATGGATGGATAAAAAAACTCTCAATTCTAATCGATGATAATAAAAAGGCAAGACAGATGGGCATGAATGGTCATAATTTTGTAAAAGAAAATTTTAGCTGGGATAAAATAGCAAGAAAATTTCTTGATATGCTAAATTTACATGGTATAAACTGAGGCTCATAATACAATTTAAAGAAGTTTTACGCTAGATTTTATTTCTTTAGTAATAAACAGTCTAAACCAAATTTCAAACGCAAGTATTCCTAATAATTTATTTACATACCTTGCGTCTATATTTGTTTCAATTTTTGAAAGGTGGGATCTGACCCAATCCTTGTTTATCCACCCTTCTCTTACTATTCTTGCATCAGATAAATAATAATCACACAATTTATGACCATGTGACTTCCAAAGATTCAACGTGTTTACCGAGAACCCTAGCTTCTTCGGCGAGATCAAGGAGTTAGGGACATACTTTCTCAGTATTTTTCTGAGTAAAATCTTACCTATTTTTTTTCTATTATTGTATTTCAAGTGATATGGGATATGTACTGCGTAAGAAATCAAGTCATTTGATAATATAGGTAAAATAGCCTTTACGTTAAAATATTTGTGAAATTTTGAATTGAGTGGCAACCAGTTGAAAAGTAGTTTTCCATTAAAATCAGCCAAAAAGACTTGGGCTAATGGCTGCAGGGGATTATCAAAGTAACGCTCAAGCATTTTATGAATCGGATTCCAAGAAAATTTAGTTTTTCTACCGAACAATTTTTCCTGATCCGGTACCCAGTCCCGTTCATGGCATTGCAGATATGCTTTAACTTTTTCCTTCGGTGATGAGTTTGGTGTTGTCAAAGATAGGAATTTTTCGTATCTGAAAGTGTATCCACCAAATAATTCATCTGCTCCATCTCCAGAAAGGAGAATGTTAGATAATGATTTTGCTTTTTTAACAACATGATACCAATGCAAATCCCAAAAGGGAAGTTTAATTATGCTTATAGCTGTTGGTAATTCTTGTAAGTAATTTTCTATATGTAAAACATGGTGATTAGCGTCGAATTTACCAGCTATTTTCGCAGCTTTCTCGGATTCATCAGAACTTTCTGCAAATTTAACTGAGATTGCATTTATGGTGATATCGGGAAATATATCCCTTATAATAGCTAGAATCAGGGTAGAATCTATTCCACCGCTGAGAGCTACACATATTCTTTTTTTAGAATAACCAATCTCATTTCTAACAGTGTCTTTAATTGATTTTTCTATACTAGCTGTAGATTTGTATGCGTTTTTTTCAACAAAATCTTCCCAAGTTAATTTTGGTATTATAGTTTTTTTTGTGGGAAGGTATCTAAGAGTAAGAATGTTTTTGACGACAGAGGGATTCATTTTGATGGTATCTAGATCCCCCCACGGCCTATTCCTCTAAATATCAATCCGGCCTTTTTTGCGGCAACAGCATCCAATAGTCCCCCAGAATCAACAATAATAGGGGTGGTCATTTTCGATGCTAATAACGTTGGTGAAAGATCATGAAATTCGTTGTGTGCCGTAATCAACAGGATCGCATCAGCGTTTGTTATTGCATCCATTAGATTACTCTCAGTATTATGCGAAAAAACTTTCACTGATTTAAAGTAGGGATCATAGATTTTTATTTTTGCCTGCAAATTTTCGAGTTTTTTTATTATTTCCTCAGCTGGCGTTAATTGTATATCACGAACGTTTGGTTTGTACGATAAGCCGAGAATTACTACGGTACTCCCTTTTACCTTCTTACCAGCTTCGTTCAATGCGTCAAGAAGTAGATCAACTACATGACATGGCATTTTCTCATTAATTTTCCTTGCCGCTTTGATTATCTTTAACATATTATTATCCAGATTCCTAACTGAATTTAATATCTGGTATGAATTTACAGGTAGGCAAGGCCCGCCTACCCCAGCTCCCGGATAATGAATTTGAAAATTATATTTCTTATCACATGCCTCTAGTACTTTTAGTATATCTATACCAAGTTTTTCAAACAATATAGCAAGTTCATTGACAAATGCAATGTTTATGTCTCGGAAAACATTGCTCGTTAGCTTCGCTGCATTGGCACTTTTACAGTCAGGCATTAATACTATTTCTACTCCAAATACATACCGGTATATCTCAGCGACAATGTCCGCTGTTCTTTTATCTAAGGCGCCCACCAACCGTGGTAGATTTTTAAAATCTTTCCAAATCTCACCCGGATTAGCAATTTCTGGGCATACAGCCATTCCAAAATCCTTCCCAACTTTCAATTTTCTTGTGCCAGTCTCTATAACAGATACAAACTCATTTTCAATAAAACCTGGTTGCACTGTACTTTCTACTACTACCAATGAACCAGGTTTTAATAGTTTGTTAAGATTTTTCCCAACAGAGATCAAAGCTGAATAATCTGGAATATGGTCCTTACTCATGGGAGTAGGTAATGAGAGTAAAATTACATCGCTGTGTGGAACTGCTTCTTCGATGTTTGTTGTTGCATGAAAATTTTTATTTTTTATTACCTCGTCAAACATTTTATCAAAACCGGGCTCATCCTTTAGTGGAAAATCTCCTGAATTAATCATCTGAACCAATTTAGAATTTACATCAACACCAATTGTAGGCAATCCTGAATGTGCAAATGATAGAGCAGTAGGAAGGCCTATTCTTCCCGTGCCTATAGCACAAACAAAAATTCTGCCATTCTTCAACGACTTTTTGATATCGTCCATATTCAATTCTATTAGTTTTTCTGCAGTTTGCTTAATCAATTTATTACTCCCAATTCAATTTCCTCATTTACAAAGCATCATGCATTTTGGCGACTTTATATAAATTTGTGTTTAACGATTTTTCTCTCAAGACTTAAAGATATGGTTAGATAAGCACTGACAATGAATTTAGCGGTTACTGGCGGGACAGGATTCGTGGGAAGCTATCTTACTGAGTATTTGGTAAAACGGGGTCATTCAGTCATCGTTATAGATAATCTTCACACTGGAAGAATAGAAAATTTAAATAATATTAGAACCGAAATCGAGTTTCACAAACTGGATATACTGGAATATGAAAAGTTAAGAAAGGTTATTAAAAATGTAGACGGGATCTTCCACGAAGCTGCCCTTACCGAAGTACAAGAATCTTTCACTAAACAGAAGGAGTATTATGATGTTAATGTAAAGGGAACTGAAAATGTTTTTAAATTAGCTAAAGAGCTTGGATTCAAGGTTATTTTCGCCAGTACGTCTAGCGTATATGGAGACACAAAGAAGATTCCAATTAAGGAAAATTTTGAAAGGAAGCCTATTAGCCCGTATGGAGATACTAAACTCCAAGCTGAGTGGCTGGCAGAAAAATATTCAAAGTTAGGTGTTAATGTAATTAGTTTGAGATACTTTAACATATATGGAAAAGGTCAGTCAAGTGCCTATGCAGGTGTAATAACAAAATTCATGGAAAATATTCTAAAATCTAAACCTCCAATAATAAACGGTGATGGCTTACAAGTGCGGGATTTCGTATACGTAACGGACGTAGCTAGAGCAAATTTCTTAGCAATGAAAAGTAAAGTGAATTATGCCTTTGTTAATGTAGGAACTGGTAAAGCTGTATCCATTCTTCAACTAGCTGATATGGTGATTAATTCCTCAGGATTGAAGATAAGGCCCCTTCATCTGGAGGCACTAGAAGGTGATATAAGGGCAAGCGTAGCTGATATTAGTTTAGCAAGGAAGTTACTAAAGTGGGAACCTAAGACTAAATTAAACGAATGGTTGGCCAAAACAATTCCAAAAAAGCAGGAATAAATTACATCTTAAAAGCAATAATTCAATTTTAGTGCTGTGAACAGATTTGATTAAAGCAGAGATTCATAGATGTTTAGATAAAGATTGCCTATGTTAGACCAGTCGTATTTCTGTATTTGTTTGAAGGCTTCTTCACCTAATTTTACTGCTTTTTGCTTATTAGATATTAGGTCAAGAATTTGATTTAAAAATAGCTCTTGTGAGTTTGGTTGAATTAAAATTCCCGATTTGCCATGAACTAATATTTCCTTGTTCCCTCCCGTATTCGTGGCTATTACAGGTGTTTTACATGCCATAGCTTCTAAAATGGTTGAACTTATTCCTTCAAGTATTGAGGGTTGAACCAAGATGTCAGAGCCTCTTATCAATTCTATTGTTTTTTGCTTAGTTTGGTAACCTAAAAAATGCACATTTGATTTAGATTTTGCTATTTCTCTTACCTTGTTTTCTTCTGGACCCGATCCTAAAATAATGAGGTGTATGTCATTTGGTAGACCTTTTGTTATCTCCAGCAGTTGTAGAATTCCTTTTTCCTTTGATAACCTGCCTGCGAATATTATCTGTTTTTCAAATTTTCGAACTCTGGTACTAGGCAATGAAGGAATATCTATCGCATTTGGAACGTGTACAACGCTGAATCCTAACTTTGTGTAATGATCATATGCCTCTTTCGAGATTACGGTAATAACATCAGCCCATCTTAACGCATCTTTTTCTAAAGAGTCAGAAAGGTTGCCTATAGTTTTCCCACGTAATAGTTCAACGTGCTTGGAATAAATTCCATGCAGTGTTAGAACTTTTTTACCTGCTGCATTTTTCATTGGAACGGCAGCCGGAAGATTATGTGCATGAACTATATCGTTGCCTCTTTTTAATTTAGTCTTAAAAAACGCTGAAACCACAAAGCTTGGATTTTTCAGTCCCTTGATATGCACAGTTAAGGTGTTTTCTGAGGAAATAATCTCCACTTTGTGTCCATTTTTTTTTAAGAAATTTGACAACCCTTGAACATGTTGAGCAATACCACCAATTCCCTTCTGTGTTGGTGAGATAATTAGTACCCGCAATACCCTGAATTTTCATTACTTAGCTATTAAGGTATTAGATTATGATTCGGAATTAGAAAATTAATTCAGATCAAGCATTTACGTTAAAGTTTGGGACGCTTCATGGAACATCTGGCTTTT
>JACQFM010000163.1 GCA_016200035.1 Nitrososphaerota archaeon | reverse complement strand
AGCCCTTGCAGTCTTTCTTGACGCAAAATAATTTTCAACCTTGACCATTATTCGTGCCACCCAATCATTCTTCCAAGCTCTCCCATACTGGTATAGTAGGGAGCAGGCTTCCTAATTTTTGCATCCTCAAATTGCATCCGTGACAATGATCTTAACTCCTTTGGAACTCCCAAATAGGCTCTGAGTCGTTTTAGAGCTGTCTTGCCAGATGACTTTTCTTTTGGTAGCATGCCTCTGACCATTTTTGTTATGATGGTATCAGGTCGTCTTGGATGAAAGGGACCAAATCTTGGATTATTTACACTTGCAATCTCAAGGAACTCTCTGTAGGATTCAATGATAGATTTCCTATTGCCACTTATCATTATGTTCTCAGAATTCACTATAGAGACTCTATTTCCCTGAAGCAACAGCTTCGCTACGCGCGAGCAAAGTCTTCCTGCAATCATGTTGGTACCATCTACGATTAAGGTTTGAGCTTCTACAGCTTTCTGCTTGGTCTCGGTTTGTTGTTTAGCCAACAATCTTCACTCCCTTTCCTGTGGGATTATTCTTCACAAGCTCTGAAAGGCTTAGGATTTTTCCTCCAGAGTTAAGGATCTTCTGAGCTCCAGAGTTTGAAATTGAAAATGAGCATAATGTTATTTTATGTGTCAGATTTCCTGTTCCAAGAACTTTGCCAGGAACAACTATGATATCATTATCTTTTGTGAACTTGTCAATTTGACCAACATTTACAACTCTTCTTGCCGAAGATGGCTTTAATGCAAGCTCAGCAAGTCGTAACCATATGGGTGCCTTATTTTTCTTAGATGCATTCTTTAGTTCTCTTGCCATTTGTAACACAACCTGATTGGTCATTTGTAATAATGCCATTTTTTACCCAAATATAATGCATGCTCAGTTATAGTGCTGCTATCACTTGCTTGAACCCATCAAGGTTTTTTGCCAGTTCATCAATTCCAGCCAATACTATCTGAGCTGGTGTTAGCGCACCTGTACTTTCCACCATCAGAATATGATCTTCTGAATTTGCTGTTTCGGTCAGAACTGAAACAGTTGCGGAATTCCATTTGGCATGTTCTGTACCCCTGCCCAGTCTTGCATATGCTTCAAGCTTTAGCTTTTGACCAGGAGCAAGCTCAATTATTGGAATCTTGTCGCTAACTGGTTTTACAAAATCATCTTCGGAAGTAAGCTCGGCGGAAGTAATTGTTCTTGTAGTGTCAACAGAACCTGAATCTATCATTAACATCACTCGGCAATGTGTACATCCCATTTCGCTATGACAACTGCACTTTGACGGTTCAACGAACCGTGTTAGGTCTGTCCTTAAAGGTGTCATAGCAAGCCTATGTGCAATGCCCTCGTCGGCCAAAACCGAGGAGTTTTCAATTATTACAACATCGTCTATTGCAAAGACAGGCACGCCTGTCAGACAGATTCGGCGCAACGCGTTAGCATATTGCAGAGGAACCCCCTTTAATTTTACTACGATCTTTTGTTCATTATTTTCAACAATTTCCAAAGAAGGCAAAGCTCGGATGAAAAAGTTCCTAGTCCAAATAAAAATCTAGCGAGCACCTGTGTATAGATAAATACCAAAGTTGAATATCAAAATCATGGTCGATAAATCCACTGTTGTAAGACTCGCGGTGGAAGGAGAAAAGTTTGAGCTTCTTGTTAAGCCAGATCCTGCCCTTGAATATAAACTAGGAAAAAGAAAGGATATATCGACAGTTCTTATCTCGGATGAAATTTATTCAGATTCTAATAAGGGAACACGTGCCTCAACTGAAAAATTGATGAAGGCTTTTAAAACAACTGATCAGACGGCAATTGCAACAATAATTCTTCAGAAAGGAGATCTTAATCTAACCACAGATCAAAGGAGAAAGATGATTTCAGAAAAACGAAAGCAAATTGTTGAATTCATATCAAAAACTTTTGTTGATCCAAGATCTCATCTACCACATCCACCAATACGAATTGAACAGGCCATGAACGATGCAAAGGTAGCGATAGACCCTTTCAAAAATACCGAAGATCAAATAAAGGACATAGTAGAGCAGCTTCGAACTATTATTCCTCTGAAATCTGAAAATATGTTACTTGAAATTCTAGTACCAGCGCAGTATGCAGCTCAATCATATTCAGTTTTAAAATCAGCTGGAACTTTGAAAAAAGAAGAATGGCAATCTAATGGTTCTCTAAAAGTAATACTAGATATACCGGCTGCAGCAAGGGCAAATGTGATAGATAGATTGGGTTCTGTGACGAAAGGATCGGCTTCTGTTGAGGTAGCCAAATGATGGAAGTTACTAAAAGACGATACGTAATTCCTGGTGACGTAATTACAACTGGCCCACTCAGACCAGAGCAGAATGTGTACCAGGATGGCGATAGGATTATCTCAACTAGCGTTGGCATATCTGAAATATACGATAATGCCGTTCGTGTTATTCCACTCTCCGGCATGTACATTCCTAAAAACAATGACTTGGTTATAGGAAAAGTAATTGGGCATTCGTCTCTTTCTTGGGAATTTGAGATTAATTCCTGCTTTGTTGGTTTCTTGCCTGCACAAGATGTATTTGGTAGAGACTACTCGCCAACCAAAGACGAGCTTAAAGCAAGACTGGATAAGGGAGATCTTGTAGTAGCTAGAATTGCTAATTTTGACAGATCACGGGATCCTCTCTTGACAATACAAGATAGAGATTTGGGAAAGATAGAATCTGGAGAACTAATAGAGATTGCCCCAAGTAAGGTCCCACGATTAATTGGAAAACGTGGTTCCATGATACAGACAATTGAACTTGCTACAAAGGCTATGATTACAATCGGCCAGAATGGCTGGGTTGTTGTTTCTTGCGATGATCCAGTTGGATTATTAAAGGCGATACAGGCAGTTAAAATGGTTGATGCCCAGGCCCATACGCCGAACTTGACTGAAAGAGTCAAATCCATGCTTGGGGTAGAACTCGGTGAAAATAATGACACAATTAATGAATGAAAATGGAATTAGATGTGATGGAAGAAAGATAGACCAATTAAGAAATATATCGCTAAAGGTTGGAGTTCTAAAAAACGCAGATGGTTCTGCGTATATAGAATTCGGGAAGAATAAAATTCTTGCAGGGATCTTCGGTCCTAGGGATGTACATCCAAAACACATGGCAGACTCGGATAAGGGCATACTTCGTTGTAGATATCACATGTCGCCGTTTTCTGTTACCGAAAGAAAAAACCCTGCTCCCTCTAGGCGTGAAATTGAGATATCTAAGGTTATAAAAGAAGCCTTGCAGCCTGCCGTAATTCTCAAAGATTTTCCAAGAACTGTGGTGGATGTTTTCATTGAGGTCTTACAAGCAGATGGTGGCTCTAGATGTGCCGCGTTAGATGCAGCATCTATTGCTCTTGCAGATGCGGGCATACCTATGCGAGATATGGTTTCTGCATGTGCAGCAGGAAAGGTAGCAGATCAGATTGTTTTAGATGTTAATGATGAAGAGGACAAAGAGGGACAGGCGGATATGCCAGTTGCATACATGCCAAACCTTGGTAAGGTTACTCTCATGCAACTTGATGGAATTCTAACCCCATCAGAATACAAAAAATGTCTTGAAACGGCAATTGGAGGCTGCAAGCAAGTTTATGAAATCCAAAGAAAAGCACTAATGGAAAAATACTTTGAAAATGGGAGTCAATAGTAGATGACAAGCTCAGTCATTATTGAACAACTAAAGAGAGAGAGGATTTTGGATCTTCTAAAAGAAGGTAAAAGACTAGATGGACGTGGACTTTATGATCAAAGAACGCTAACAATTGAAACGGGAATTATTCCCAAAGCAGATGGTTCTGCACGGGCAAGACTTGGAGATACTGAGATAGTAACGGGAGTTAAGATACAGCCTGACAAACCATTTCCTGACCTTGGAGACAAAGGTATACTCATCTGTACTGCAGAAATTCTTCCATTAGCTGATCCAGGTGCCGAGCCAGGCCCTCCAAATGAGGAAGTAATTGAACTTGCGAGAGTTGTCGACAGAGGCATAAGAGAAACTGAGATGGTAGATCTCAAACAACTAGTTCTTAAAAAAGACAAATCTGTGATTGGAATCTTCATCGATAGTAGTGTAATAAACACGGATGGAAATCTATTTGATACTTGTTCCTATGCCTCTGTTGCAGCACTACTTTCCTGCACCGTTCCAAAATATGAAATAAAAGAAGACGTTCCGGCGTTAGTTGAAGGCCAAAGATCAAAACCACCAATTAAGACCATTCCTGTTTCTGTTACAATGGCAAGAATAGGGGAACATATTGTAGTCGACCCGACCGCAGATGAGGAAGCTTGCATGAATGCAAGAATTACAATCACGACAAATTCAGAAGGAAATATTTGTGCTATCCAAAAAGGTGGCAATGATGGATTCGCAGTTGAACAACTCTTCAAGTGTGCAGAAATTGCTATTTCTGTGGGAACAAAAATAAGGAAGCGACTCGAGCAGCTGATGTGATATGGTAAAGAGCAAGCGTTCGTCGCTCAAGGGACTTGCAGCTAAATATGGATTGAAGCCTCGTAAAAAATTCACCGCTGTACATAGAGTTTTAAAAGCAAAGCGAAAATGTATTCAATGTGGCTCTCTTAAATTCATAAGAGAAGCAGTAGGAATCTGGGCTTGTAGGAAATGCGGCTTCAAAATTGCAGGGCTAGCATATGACGTCAAAATTTAGTGCGAAAATAGAAATCTCAGCAGATAAAAAAACCAAATCAATTTTTGAATCAATATCCACTGATAACAAATTTTACTCTGAAAATCCGACAAAAACTAAGATAACATTAAACAAGAAAATTGTTATCTCAATTGAGGCGCGTGAACTTTCCCACTTGAGAGCCAACTTGAATTCTACATTGCGTCTTATTCAAGCAAGCAACGACTCTATTGAATCGGTAAAAATATAAGCAAAACAACTCGTGAATCTAACATGTCAAGTAATCAGCAGATTCCTCCGTGGTTACAAGAACAGGTTGCAAGACTACAACAACTCCAACAAAACTTGCAGGCAATAATGGCTCAAAAGCAGCATCTTGAGATGGAACAACTTGAAACCGAAAGGGCATTGGAAGTGTTGAAGAAAGCCAGCGATAACGATACTGTCTTCAAGAACGCTGGTTCAATTCTGATAAAATCGACAAGACAAAGTCTTATTTCTGAACTTGAGGAAAAGAAGGAATTATCCAACACTCGTATTACCGTTTTATCAAAACAGGAAGTAAGAATAAAGGAGAATCTAAAGGAAGCAGAGGCAAAAATTAAGGAAATGCTTCGTGGCGCAGCTGAAACTGGCCAGCAACAAAAAACTACCAGTCCCAAATAAAATATTAACAAACTCTACAAATTTCTGCTAATGAACATAAACGAATTACGGATGATAGTAGATAAACGGGAGAGGAAAAGTGGGATACCAGATCTTCTTAGAGCGGTTGGAGTGAAAGTTGAACTAAGAAATCTTCCCGTAGGAGATTATATAGTAGCACCAGAAACTGTTGTAGAGAGAAAAAGCGTTCACGATCTCGTCTCTTCCGTCTTTGACGGAAGATTATTTGATCAGTGTAACAGGCTAAAGGAACATTTTGAGCATCCGAGCATTCTGATGGAAGGAAGTCTTGATAAAATTGAACAAATTATCGAAAATCCACTTGTTTTTTATGGTGCAATTTCAGCTGTTGTGTTAGACTACAAAATTCCAATCATCCCTACTCCAAGTGCATCACACAGTGCTAAACTATTGATATCGATGTGTGCAAGGCAGGCTACATCAAAAGGACCATTCTTAAAAAAAATAAAAAAATCAGATGATCTGCAAAAACAACAACTATCAGTTTTGTGTAGTCTGCCAGGAGTTGGTGAAAAATTGGCTACCCGCATGCTGGAAAGATTCGGAACTCCCAGCAAGACGCTCAATGCTTCCTTTACTGATCTTTCAAAGATAAAAGGTGTGGGAGAATCAAGAGCCCTGAAGATTAGAAAAATGCTTGATGCTGAAAGTAAATACAAGAAAAACACAAGTCAAAAAACACTTCACGACATTTGACATGCAATTCAAATATTTCTTTTCAACTTCTAACCTCTGCATGCAAGTTTCATACTCTTGCGTCTTAACCTATTTCCACAAAGAGGGCACTTTGTTACCTTTGAAAATGTCTTTTTGCATCCTGGACAAAAATAAACCCAACTTACAACACGAGTAATTCCTTCTGTCATTACTGGTGCCACCTTAAGATTAAGATGTCTTGCAGTATTAGATACGGCAAAATCATCAGTTACCAACTCTCCGTTTAGCTTAAGGCAAAGCGCAATCACAGATATATCACTTCCAGAGAGGGTCTGAAAGTCACCAGTCTCTCTTGCCTTTGATGAAACTTTTTCCAGGTAGATTTCTTCCGGATCTACTATCTCCAATCGTTTAGTATCAATTAATACATTGATTGCTTCATGGCTTTTCTTGATGTGCTTTATCTCATCAAGTACTAGAGATGTAGTATAGCTTTTTTCTGACGAGGCAAAAGGAATCCCAGCATAAAAGGCACTGGCATCTAAAACCCTAGAAACCAAGTTTGCTCATCTGTCTTAATCCGCGCTTTTTAAGCCTCACAAAAACCGCTTGTTTTTTGTACTTCCGTATAGTGATTACGTCATCATATCTTGCCGATTTTACCACTTGTGCATCCATGATTATATTAGAATCATGTGAACACAATATCTCAATTTTCTCATCTGGTACAACAAGGGAGGGCAACCTGTTGACAGGTGCAACTGGAGTTATTATCAAGACATCAAGGCTCTCGTGTAGAATGGGACCTCCAAGGGAATAAGAGTGACCGGTTGAACCACTTGGAGTTGATATGACAACCCCATCCATTTTTTGAGTAACTGTATCATTCTGAAACCTGATCTCAAAAAGTGCTGTCTTTGTAAGGTTCTGTCTGTTAATATAGATCTCATTAAGAGCCGGTGGAAATTCCTGATCTCTGCATGACGCAACTACCCTTGTTCTCCCATCAAGAAATATCTGTTCTGAAATGATTTGATTTATTGCCGTGTCTAGCTGATCTAAAGTTATTTCGGATAATATTCCTCTATTTCCCCCTACGTTAATACCTAAAAGAGGCACTTCATTTTCCAAATATCTGAATGCACGAAGAGTTGTGCCATCT
>JACQFM010000177.1 GCA_016200035.1 Nitrososphaerota archaeon | reverse complement strand
GCCACCTGTAAAGCTTACAGGGATAACTCGATATAATCTAGTGTTCACCTCACTCGATATACCGTTTACATATTATCCAACACAAAAAGAAGCCA
Source organism: Nitrososphaerota archaeon (assembly GCA_016200035.1). Lineage (GTDB taxonomy): Archaea > Thermoproteota > Nitrososphaeria > Nitrososphaerales > Nitrosopumilaceae > JBBDNF01. Next base: position 6,883 of record JACQFM010000177.1, on the reverse strand, counting down.
GAGAATTTATACACGGTCAGTAAATTCAGCCAGACATATGCTTACTGTGTTTGGTTCGGTAGCACTAGATACTATAAGGACACCTACAAAAGTTCTGAAAAATGTCCTAGGTGGTGCTGCCACTTACGCAGTAATTTCTGCTAGTTTTTTCGTAAAACCAGGCATGATAGCAGTCGTGGGGCATGACTTTCCAAAAAGTTACTATAATATTCTTAGAAGGTTTGTTGATCTGAAGGGACTGGTACGTGCAGACGGAAAGACTTTCAGATATGATGGAAGTTATGATAAGACACTAAACCATAGAACCACAAACAAAACAGAACTAAATGTTCTTGGAAGCTTTAAACCAACTGTAAGAGAAGAATATAGAAAATCTGAATTTGTGTATCTTGCAAATAACGATCCTGCTCAAAACACCAAGATTATAAAAGAATTTGATAGGGTCAAGTTTTCTATGTGTGATACTATTGATTTTTGGATCACAGGAAAGAGAAGTGATGTTATAAAAATGATAGGCTCTGTGGATTCAATTGTAATAAACGACGAAGAGGCCAAGCTGCTGACAAAAACACAGAACTTGATCAAGTGTGCCAAAAAAATTATGGAATGGGGAACAAAATATGTAATAATAAAGAAAGGTGAGCATGGCTCACTTTTTTTCTATGAAGATGTGGTCTTTCCCTCTCCAGCCTTTTCTATGGAAAATATTGTGGATCCCACGGGTGCAGGAGATTCGTTTGCTGGAGGCATGATTGGTTATATGGCAAGTAAAAACAGCATAAAAATGTCAACAATCCGCGAAGCGGTTGTATACGGAAATATAATGGGATCCTTTGTCGTCGAAAGATACGGCATAGATGGATTGATCAAACTAAAAAAATCTGATATTGAAAAAAGATTTAGACGATACAAGAAGATGGTCTATTTCTAACAAGAGTTATAGATATCAAGTCAAAATCAAACCCATGGATGATAGATTAGAGACAATCTTCAAGTTACAGAAAAATCTTGAAAAAATGATGAGTTTAGATAGATATCCAAAAGATGTTGAGGGCAAAGTCTCAGCTCTTTGTACTGCGATAATACATGAGACAGCTGAGCTTCAGCGAACAACAAACTGGAAATGGTGGAAAAAACCTGTCGCTTTTGACAGAGAAGCGGCTCGTGAAGAGCTAATTGACATATGGCATTTTGTGATTCAGGCCTCATTAGAATTGAATATGACTCCAGATGATATTCTACGAGAATATCAAAAGAAAAACAAGATCAATCAGGATAGACAAAAAAATGGCTATTAGGTTTCAACAAGTGAATTAATAGTAAGTTCAATTCTTGATATGCTAGTTTCTCCGATATGATCGACTAATCTTACCTCCTTTTGGAATTCTGTAGCATTAGATTTTGTGATCGTTAAGACTGGATTTGGACTTGATGAGCCGATTATTCTTCCTTTGTTGTCTATTCCATTTCTATGAAGATTCAGAAGTGAGTGTCCTGGTCTGTGCCCAGATGTGTCTTTTCCACATATGATAATTGTTTTTATGTTTTTATTTGAAATTGCGTAATTGACTAACGAATCAATTCCTTTATTTTCTGACAATAATCTTCCAACAACAGCTAATCTTGATATGAGGTTTGAATTTGCAATATCTTTTAACAATTTCATACTTGAAAGAGTGCACACAGCCATTGAAGAATTAGGGTTTCCAAAAAATACCTCTTCTTTGATTGGAAATATTGATTTACAAATCTCGCCTGCAATGTTTTCAATAAAGTTCAACTCTTAGTGACCTGATGCAGAACTTTTGACATCTGTAAAAGATTTTCGTGATTTACGAGTGGATGTACTGGTAGACTAAGAACATTTGAAGCCGCCCACTCTGTGACTGGAAGATTCTGCTTTTTATTATAAAAGGGAGTCTTGTGTACTGGTACCGAATAGTAAGCAGCTGCTTCAATTCCCTTTGACTTTAACTCTCTCATCATTTTATTTCTATTTTTGAGTGCTATAGTATACAGATACCAATTCACTCTCTCTCCTAATCTTTCGTGTGGAATAGTGATGTCCAGATCTGATAAAAGCTCTGACAAAATCCTAGCATTCTCTCTTCTACGTCTTAGCAACTTGTGTATTTTTTTCATCTGTATTTTTGCTATTGCTGCGTTGATCTCAGGAAGTCTCAGATTCAGACCTAGAATGCGTGTGTCATAACCATGTAGCATACCGTGATTTCTTATCTTGCGTAGCTTTTCAAAGAGATTCTTATCATTTGTAACGATAGCACCGCCCTCACCGGATGTTACTACCTTTGCAGCATACATGCTAAAGCAACCAAGCTTGGAAAAAGTTCCTGAATGTCTTCCCCTAAAGGTGGAACCCAGAGATTGCGCTGCATCTTCTATTACCTCAAGATTGTGTTTGTGAGCAATCTCGGAAATTTCATCTATGTATGCCATATTGCCGTAAAGATGAACAGGGATTATTACTGTGGATCTTTTTGTAATTTTTTTTCGAAGATCATTTGGGTCAATCGTATAGTTTTCTTTTAATATATCAACAAAAACTGGTCTTGCTCCAACTGACATTACAGCGTTAGCAGTAGCTACAAAAGTAAATGATGGTAGCAACACTTCATCGCCTTTTTTTACCTCAAGCGCATATAGTGCTGCTTGTAATGCGGCTGTGCCAGAATTCACAGCTATAGCATATCTTGATTTAACAAATGAGGCAAGAAGTTTTTCAAATTCTTGAACTCGTCTGCCACCTGAATTTGCGGCTGACGTAAGAGACTTTCCTAAAAGAACAGATCGTACCTCATTGATTTCTTCCTTGTCAATGACAGGTACATTTATTGGAACTTTCAATTACCAAAATGGTGATTATAAATACTCTAATAAACTTCGTGAATTAGTCTAAAACCAATTTTTATATTTGTGACATTATGAAGCGGCATCAAATGAAGATCCATATACAAGAACATGAGCACGGTTACAGGATCTTTCTTTACATTTTCTATGCGTGTGCTGTCATAATGACATCAATTACTGTCTTTGGAATTTATTCTATGATCGAAGAATGGTCTACTAAAGGGACATATGTGATGGGTGAGGTACTTGTAAAAACTGAGTTTCCGTACACGCATTTTGCAAAGCTTACTACTTGGCTGTTTTTCTCTACGGTAATAGGATGGTATTGTGTAACAAGGATAGGATGGGAAAAAACTGTCAAATTATCTTCTTGGAAATTGTCACTTGTCCAACTAATGCTGGTAGGATTCTGTGCAATTTTATTATACGAAGTTATCTATAATTTTCTAATCCTAAATGCTCAGATTACCGCAGGTATAGTTGATGGCAAAGTTCCTGATATAGATTCGTTAACAGTTGCATATCCAGATACAACAAGACCTTGGAATCTAATCTTTGCTACAAAAATTTTTCTTGCTGGATTAATCATAAGTGCTCACGGACTTTATCTTAGTACAAGACCAAGAAAAGCAGAACACGAACTTAATGCGTAACTTTATAGGGTTACAAGAGAGAATCTGACTCGATTTGGATGTATCAGAAAAGATTTCACTTATTACAAGAGATCCAACAGAAGAAGTGGTTACAAACGAGGAGCTTAACAATCTTTTTAGCACCAACTCCCACCCAAAACATTACATTGGTCTAGAAATTTCTGGTTTTCTACACCTTGGAAGCCTGATACTTAGTGGTTTTAAGATAAATGATTTCATAAAAGCTGGAGTCAAGTGCATAGTATTTTTGGCGGATTGGCATACTTTTATCAACGATAAACTGGGTGGGAACCTTGATACAATAAGGACTGTTTCCAAATACTATGCTGATGCTTTTCGATTTCTGTGTCCTGGTGTAGAAATACTAGAGGGTTCAAAGCTCTATGAATCAAAGAAAGATTATTGGACTGAGTTGATTCGCTTTGCAAAGCACATTTCACTTCCACGTGCAATGAGAACTCTTACCATTATGGGAAGATCAGAAAAGGACAAGCTTGACTTGGCCCAGATGTTGTATGCTCCAATGCAAGCCCTTGATATTCATACAATGGATCTTGATATAGTTCATGCAGGAATGGATCAGAGAAAGATCCACATGCTAGTAAGAGAAATTTTCCCAAAGATGAAGTGGAAGGTTCCAGTTGCTGTTCATCACCATCTTCTTCCATGACTTGCAGAACCGGTAACAACTGACAATGAAGATTCAAGAATATCAAGCAAGATGAGTAAAACAAAGCCAGCGTCTGGAATATTTATTCATGACTCTGACGAGGCGATTAGTTCTAAGATAAAAAAGGCATGGTGTCCAGAGGGACTTGTTAAAAACAATCCATTATTAGAAATTATGAGGCATGTTATTTTCCATGAATTCAAAGAAGTTTTGGTTGAGAGATCATCAAAATTTGGTGGCAATGTTACGTATGGCACTTACGCGACCCTAGAATTAGATTTTGCGAATAAAAAACTGCATCCAACTGATCTCAAAAAGACTGTAGAAACATATCTGATAAAAATAGTCAAGCCCATCAGAGAACATGTTATCATAAAAGACGATCTTTTGGCAGTATTAAGAAGAACTTCTTGAGCTTATACTTTTGTTATGGCGTAAGATGTAGTAATGCTAATTTTCTTTTGTGTTTGCCTGAGCCTCAACAATATTATATTTGGACGTGTATCCACGAGGATTAATCATCATGTCTTTGTATCTGAAGGTGGATGAATTTCCAATAATTACTGTAGTTATCATACCAAGCTTATCAGAGTGGTTTTCCATGTTTTCCAAATCAGTAAGGATGACTGTTTGAGATTCTCTATACGCTCCCTTTACTATTGCAACTGGTGTTTTGGGAGATCTGTATTTTAGTAAAATTTTCCTAGTGTCTTGCAGCTGGTGAATTCTTTTTTTGCTCGATGGATTGTATATTACTATTACAAAATCCCCTTGTGCTGCAGCCTCCACTCTCTTTATTATTATTTCCCAAGGGACAAGTAAATCACTCATACTCACTACAGCAAAGTCAGTCATTAGAGGAGAGCCAACCAACGCCGCACACGAATTAAGTGAAGAGACTCCCGGTACAACCTCAACATATAATCCTGTTTTTCTATCCCATCCTGACTCTGCTAGTATTTCATAAATTAGTCCGGCCATTCCGTAAATTCCTGGATCCCCGCTGGAAACAAGAGAAACTATCCTGCCTGATTTTGCAAGCTCTATGCATTGGTGTGCCCGTTCTACCTCCTGAGTCATTGCATATCTGTAGATGTCCTTGCCATCGATAAGATCTGCAACTAAATCTACGTAGGTCTCATATCCTACAATGGTATCACTCTCTTCGATTACTTGTTTTGCACGAAAAGTCATGTGATCATTATGCCCAGGCCCTACACCCACAATATATAATTTTCCTAGCATTGTATAGCTCCTTTAGCTTACACAATTTATCCGTTTTTATAAAAATACAAAAAGTATCCCTTCTATTGGAATGGATCAATAAACGGGCAGTTGACAACATGGTCAGCATTCATCGGTTTTGCAAGCTCAACCTCTATCTTTCCATCAGATTTTAGTGCGTTGATGTCAGCTATATTTTCAAGAACTTTTGCACCTGCAGGATCCTTCCATGTAATAACGTTGATTCTCCATAATGGACTGTAGGTGTCCTGTCCCGGTGCTGCTCCACCAATTCCTGCCTGAAATCCCAATGGTCCAGTGCCCTTGATTCCATTTGTGAACTGGAAGAGGTCTACAGTTGCTGGACTTACCAAACTTTTTGCAAGCGTTGGTGCATTTACGACACCCATCATCTTGGCAGGTCCATCCGGTGTTGCGTCAGTTACAATATAGTATATGGTTCTGCCATCAGGCCCCCAGCCGCGGTGTGCAACAAATGTGACTTGCATCTTATCTGTGTCTATATTTAGTACCTGTCCTCCAACATATGGAGAGTCATCTGAGATGTTCTTGTCTTCTCGTATTGGCATCTGACCAGCTGGCCAGACAATCTGCGGCATATTCAAAACAACATCAAGTTTTTGTAGCTCTACCTTTCCTGCCTTTTCTGCATCAAGAATCTTTTGTTCAGAGTCTAGGAGTTCTGGATGCATAGCAGCCCTCCACTTGACTTCGATTACAGATCGTACTGCAGTGTAATTGTTTGTTTGCTCCGGAGTATTGGTGAATACTTCGCCTTGGGACAAATTGATTCCACTTCCTATGATACCGTTGGTGAATACGTAAACATCACCCAAGGATGCTTTTGGAGTTTTACTTAAAGGAGGAGCCACCTCAACTTTCCATTTCTGCTTTTGTGAAATCATATCTGCCTGTGTTTTGTCACTGGAGTCTGTTATGATATAGTAAATTGGTTTGCCGTCATAGAAACCCTTGTGTAATGGGATCATTGCCGGCACACTTGCCCTTGATAATTTCAAAGATTGTTCGATGGTGCCCATTGTCTGTTGCATCGCTTCAGGAGTCTGACCACGGATCCATCCATCAACGCTTACTGTAGCTGTGAATTTCTCAGTCTTTGTTGTGTGTAATGCTAGTGCGGCACCTGTGAACTCAAAAGATCCAGCATTTGTACCCGGGTCTACAAGTGTTAGACCATATACAGTGTTCCCGTCTACGGTCCATGTTGGTTGTCCCTTTGAATCAGCCTTATCGATCTCATGGAGAACAAGGAGCTGTACTGGTTGATTTGCCGTGTATGTTAAGGATCCATGATAGAGTGTACCTTTGTTTGGTGCTAAGATGAGAGCTAGTTGATGCGATTCATGACCTTGCCCTGGATCCTGTGATGAAATGAGTGTTTGAGTGAACTGAATCTTTCTTAACACCTTTGCATTAGCAAGCTGAT
>JACQFM010000014.1 GCA_016200035.1 Nitrososphaerota archaeon | reverse complement strand
TCTAGCAAAATTAATGTGCCTTTTTGTAAAGCCAACGTCAACGGTGCCCAGATTTCCTAATATTAAGTTAACATGAATTCAAAGTGCTCTTAGTTTTTCTTCAGCAATTTTGAGAGCTTCAGGATTTGTTTTGTATCCCATCATATCAAGTGTGGATGATATTGCTGAGATAGTTCGCATGACATGATATCTGTGAACCTCTCCCATGCATCCTATTCTGAAAACCTTGCCCTTCAATTCTCCAAATCCTCCTGCTACCAAGACTCGGAATTTTTCTGAAAGTGTTGTACGAAAAGTTTTGTCTTCCAGTCCTTTTAGATAGTTCAATGCAATCACGACTGTCGACCGAGCATCTTCCTTTGCAAAAGGAGTAAGTCCCATAGCACTCAAACCAACATAAAAGGCATCAGAACAAATTCTGTGTCTTTTTACTCTTGCATCCATTCCCTCCTCCAGTACCATATCAAGTGCTTCACGGAATGCATAAAGCAAAGGAAGCGCTGGCGTAAAGGGAGTCTCCTTGACATCATCAAAGTATTTGAAATATCTTGCTAAATTAAAATAGAAAGAAGGTGGCGGATTAGCAATCATGTGTTTTTTTGCTCTTGGACTTATCGAGATCGGTGATATGCCAGGCGGAGCTGCTAATGCCTTTTGCCCAGCTGCAATACAGATATCAATTCCCCATTTGTCTACGGGAAGCTCCTCACCACCAAGGATTGAGACAGCATCTACTACATAGTATGCATCATTTCTTGAGGTCAGTTTTGATATCTTATCCAAGTACCTCACTTGCGTACCAGTTGATGTTTCGTTGTATACGACATAGAAGGCCTTAACATCCTTATTATTGTCAAAGGCTTCGTTTATCTGCTCATAGCTTGCATTTTCACCAAATGGGGTTGTAAGTCTTATAACATTGGCACCTTGCCACTCTAACATTGTGGCAAGCCTTCCACTAAATTCACCGTTAACAGGAATTATTACTTTGTCACCTTTTTTTATTAGATTTACAACGGATGCTTCTACTGCACCAGTTCCTGAAGCAGTAAGTGCTACTATATCACTTGAAGTTTGAAAGACTTTCTGAGTTTTTTCTATAACTTCTGTATATAATTTAACAAAATCCTTACTCCTATGATTTATCATCGGAGTGTACATTGCTCTTGTAACTCTTTCCGGAACGTTTGTTGGTCCCGGCAACATCACTAAATATTCCAAATAAATTCTCCAACTTTTACGGTTAGTAGCCGTTATTTATAATTAAAGAATTTTCGATAGTCTTTTTTTTGCATCTATTTTCAATAATACCTTATTTGCTCCTCTAGGGACGAATTCGGCCCAGCCCTCTCCTTTTACAATTCGCTCGCGAATGTTAGTGCCAGAAAATTTCTCTCTATCTTTGAGCGGAACTGCAATAACCTTAACTCCGCGCTTTTGATAAAGAGATGTTGTAAAATCATCATTTGAGAATACAATATCATATTTTGGTACAATAGAATCTACGTGATGTGTCCACTTTTCATGATCACCGATATCTGGTATGTAGTAAACCTGAACCCTTTTCAAAATCGAACTTTCCAGAGAAGAAAGTATCATATCTTTTCTCTCATCTGCAGTAAATGGATTTCTTTTTTCATTACTTTTGTTAGAGCTGCCAATTCCTATCCATAGATTTTCAACTTTTGATAAGCCAAACCTAATAGCATCAAGATGCCCAAGATGGAAGGGTTGAAACCGTCCTATAAAAAGTCCATTCATGTCGGAAATTTATTTTAATTCTTTAAAAAACTATCATTACATATATCGCTTAAAGACCTGACTGCTAATGGAGACAATCAAAATAGATGGTTCTTTTGGAGAAGGGGGAGGACAAATTGCTCGCAGTGCTGTTACGCTTTCAGCTATAACTGGAAAACCCATAGAAATAGATAACATTCGCAAAAATAGAAAGGTTCCAGGACTTAGACCACAACATCTGGTTGGAATTAAAATTCTTGGAAAAATCTGCAATGCTAGAGTTGAAGGTCTTTACGTTGGTTCTACAAGGATAAAGTTTTTTCCATCAGAAGTAAGCAATTTGGAGTTAAAGGAGAATGTTGGAACTGCTGGAAGCATACCTTTAATCTTGCAAGTTTTGATCCCAGCCGTATCTCTTTCAAAAAAGAATTTAAGATTGTCAATTATCGGTGGTACCGATGTTCCGTGGAGTCCTACTTGCAATTATACTAGGTTTGTTGTAGGTGAAGCCTTCTCGAGAATGGGAATCAATTTTTCTATGATTATAAAAAAACGAGGCTACTATCCAAAGGGAGGAGGTCAAGTAGAAGTTGAAGTCTTTCCTTGCAAGAAAATCAATCCAATTTCCTTGCTCAAAAGAACAACTCATACGGCACAAATTTTGTGCTCCTTTTACAAGATCTCAGAACAACTAATAGAAACAGAATTGAGTGAGGCCAAGCGAATTTTGGAAAAAGCATGTTTCTTATGTCATTGTGAGACAAAGGAGGAACCCGCGGCTGATCCGGGATGTTCATTTTTGATATATACAAATGATGGAGATTCTGTCACCGGTTCTGATCTAATATATAGAAATACGACCAAGGATATGGGTCAATCTGTTGCAAGCGCTTTTCTAGAAGCAGGTTTGGGCGTAGATGCATTCCTTTCTGATATGCTTATAGTCCCCTTGAGTTTGGTAGACCATATTTCTGTTTTTAGAGTAAATAAAATTACAAATCACCTTGAAACAAATTTGTTTGTAGCATCTAAAATAACTGGCTGTAAATATGGAATAGGAAAATTGGAAAATGGTTTTGAGATTAGGATAGAAGGGGTTTCAAATGCCCTCATTTAGCAACGCAGCTAGTAATAGTATAATCACAGATATAATGACGATAATTCTTCCTAACGAAATTATTGTGGAGCGAAGTTTTTGAAACGAATCATTTGACATTTCTTTTGATTCAATTTTCTTCTCTATCTGCGAGCGGATTATTCTTACATGGGCAATAAAAATACCAATCAATATTATTACAAGGATTATTTTTATTACAAGAATGGTACCATAATTAGTTGAAAATATCAATTCTGGCTTGATGAGAAGATTAGAGGATTTGTAAATTCCTGTTATGATTAAGATAACCAAAGATGGGATAGCAATCCTATTGAATTTTCTTCCCACTCGGATCATTATTGCAAGTCTCTGCTCTGCTGATTCAGTGATAGTCTTGAGAAGTGGAGCAAGAACAACTCCAATAAAAAGTGAACCGCCAACCCAAATTGCTGCAGAAACAAGGTGTGCCCATGTAATGAGAGCTTCAATAATTGGCATCCTCGATCTTTCAAATGATATGAATATTATCTCTTCGCAATGGCTACACTGGTAAATTTGAGGGTGTGTTTTTTACTGGAAATTAGATCGCTGACATTAAATGCCTGGTTAAAGAAAGCGATGCATGGTTTCTATCAAATATCAACCTATCAAAGAAATCGTAGTACATGAACTTGTGAAGGTAAATAGTGTTGAGGAATTTCTAAGTATGAGGAC
>JACQFM010000160.1 GCA_016200035.1 Nitrososphaerota archaeon | reverse complement strand
CTTTGAGAATGTTTATGCGATAGGCGACGTAAATGAGATAATGGTAACAGACAAGATTGCGGTTCCAAAAGCAGGTATTTTTGCAGAAGGTGAGGGAGTAACAGTTGCCAAAAACATTATTTCACAAATAAGAAAGGAACAGGAAAAGGAGGTCTTTGATGGCAAGGGGGGCTGTTTTGTAGAGGTTGGCAAGAAAAATGCAGGTTATCTGCAAGTTGATATGTTTGCGTCTCCAAATCCCGTGACTCTACTTAAGGAACCATCGCAAGAACATTTTGTGGAAAAAGAGAAATTTGAAAAAGACAGACTTGAAAAGTGGCTATGATTTTTTCTTCTCTCTTGCTAAATGATCTAAGACACCTTTGATTTCTTTGTGAATATCTCCACCTTTACTAATATCAAGTCTTTCTGGAATTGATTCTTTAAAATCCTGAGCCTCTAGCTCTACTCTTAGCTTTTCAACACAATCGAGGTGATCCTCATCCGTCGCAGAAATTTTTGCTTTTCAACACAATCGAGGTGATCCTCATCCGTCGCAGAAATTTTTTTGCAAATTGAACAGATCTTCAATAGCTTAGATTCTAGGTGGACTGATTTTAATCATTGCAACTGGAATCCTACGATTTAATAATTTCACCATTATCCTCAACTTGAGGGGCCGTTGTCTAGCTTGGTCATGATGCCAGCCTGGGGTGCTGGAGGTCGCCGGTTCAAGTCCGGCCGGCCCCATTACAGTTTCTGTACACAGATAATTCACTCAAGTTAACCAAAGATGGAATCGATCTTTTTAGAAAAATCAAGGCGAAAAAATTAAAATGATCCTTAAGATACATGGTTTAATGACAAAACCAATTCCAGCCGGTTTTCATTCTGTAACTCCAACTTTAACAGTGCGTGGGGCCGGAGATGCAATTGAATTTTATAAAAAAGCATTCAACGCAGAAGAGATAAACAGATTTCCAGGTCCGGATGGCAAAACCATAATGCATGCGGAAATCAAGATAGGCGATTCAATTATAATGTTAAATGATGAATTTCCACTGATGAATTGTCTGTCTCCTCAATCTGTCGGAGGACCAAGCAGTGCAATTTACTTGTATGTTGAAAACTCTGATTCTATCTTTAACAGAGCCGTGTCTGCTGGAGCTAAGGTAAGAATGCCAATGATGAATGCATTTTGGGGTGATCGTTTTGGAATGCTAGAAGATCCATACGGACACATCTGGACAGTAGCAACTCGGATAATAGACCTGTCACCAGAAGAGATCAAGAAAGCAGGGACAGAAGCATCAAAATCGATGTAACTACAATTCTCTGACAGTACAGTCAGAATAGTTTGCAATCATCCAATTTTATCGAATTTCTGCAAGCTCTTCCACAAATACCAAGTGGCAACACTGCGATAGGGCTTCCATCTCATACCTATCTGCTCCACATCCTTTGGCTTTGGTAATTCAGGAAGTGAAAAGGCCATTTGCACTCCCTTTCTCAAACCAAGATCTCCCACTGGAAAAACATCTTCTCTTCCAAGCGAAAATATCAAAAACATTTCTGCGGTCCAACGCCCTATTCCCTTTACTTGTGTGAGCTGCAAAATTATTTCATCATCATTCATCTTTGATAAGGTTTTGATCTTAATCTGACCATCTTCTATTTTTCTTGCAAGATCCTTCAGATACCCAATCTTCATTTTCGAAAGTCCCGCAGAACGCAACATCGAATCTTTGGTCTTTAGAATCTGAACGGGCTTTGGAAATTTTGGATAAAGTTTTCTGAATCTTCGCAAAATAGCCTCAGCAGCAGAACTTGCAAGCTGTTGTGATATAATAGACTCTACTAGTGTGGCAAAGTGATTATTTCTCTTTCTTATCTTGTAATCTCCGACTTGCTCAATAATTTTTGCAAGCTTTGGATCTCGCTTTAAGAAGCTGACTGCTTTCCTATCTGTCATCTTCTAGCTTGGCTCTGGATGAATCGTTACTACTGCATTTTTAAGCTGACTTCTTATCTTGTGTTCAATTTCAGATGTAATATCGTGAACCTTTTCTATTGAAAGAGTACCATCAAATGAGCAGTCTATATCTATCTTGAAGACATCCTGCAGCTGCAAAGTAATTACTCTTCCAATTTTTTTTACAGCTGTGTATTGTCTGATTATTTTTGTAATTTGTTCCTCAATTGAGAGATCCTCAACAGGTAGGGTTTTTGGCAATGAGACGTGCGGTTCTAGGTGTACTGTTATGTGATTAATGTTGGGCACAACGCTTCTAACCTGTTTTTCAATCTCATCAGAGACCTTGTGAGCCTCCTCAAGAGACATGTTTCTGTCCACCATCACATGCAGACTGATGAAGACACCCTTCTCTGATGTTGAGGAGTTTATGTTATGAACTCCCTCAACTCCTTTTACTGCTGATGCGATGCCGCTAACTGTGGAATCAAGAGGAGCATCCTTCCAAGTTGGTTCAAAATGTACGGTAACCTTGGAATTTGCAATCGAGTTTGTAATGTTCTTTTCCACATTGCTGCTGATTTTATGCGCTTCTTCAAAACTTGCAGTACCACTTAATGATATTATTACGTCTGCGAAAATTTCGTTACCAGATCGGCGCATGTGAACAGATTCTGTATTCATGACTCCCTCAGTACTGCTAACAATCCCCTCCACTCTTCTTACCATGCTAGGCGATATTGCATCCGTAAGATCAAGTGCCGTTCTATAGATCAGCTTTATGCTAAGAACTGCAAGCAAAACTCCAAGAATCAACGCAGCAACAAAATCTCCTTGATAAATTCCCATTGTCACTAAAATGATTCCAATTATTGCAACAAGTGTAGAACCCATGTCCATGAAGGCATGATAGAAATCAGCTCGTAGTGTCGAGCCCTCGATTTTTTTCAGCGCTCGACCAAGTATTGCAATCCTAAACCCATCTCCACATAATGTGTATATTGCAGCGTAAATCGCAAGAATGCCTGGCAATACAGCCGGAGGGGGGCTTTGCATCCTTTGAACAGCCTCGTATATGAAAAAGGCAGCAATGAGAAGAATTGCTATTCCACCAATGAATCCGCCCATCGTCTCAATCTTGCCATGTCCATAGGTGTGCTCAAAGTACTGGGGCTAGAAAAGGTTTGAGTCTGCAAAATCTTAAAACACGAACGCTCAAAATCTCCCTAGCTATAATAATTTCTGCCTTTGTAGTAGAGTTTACAGTTGGTCTATACTCTAACAG
>JACQFM010000168.1 GCA_016200035.1 Nitrososphaerota archaeon | reverse complement strand
GGCAGGCGGTGGTGCACCGGAGACCTATGCTGCAACAAAGCTTAGGGAATGGGCCAAGTCGTTGGAGGGACGCGAACAACTTGCAGTAGAAAAGTTTGCTGATGCACTTGAAGTAATTCCTCTTACATTAGCTGAAAATGCTGGAATGGATCCAATCGATACCATTACATCACTTCGATCAAAACAACTCAAGGGAAACAAATGGACTGGAATTGATGTGATGAGAGGCACCGTTGCAAGCATGCACTCAAGCGATATTTTCGAACCGCTTTCAGTCAAGAACCAGATAGTTTCATCTGCTACCGAGGCCGCATGTATGATTCTTCGAATCGATGATGTAATTGCAATTGCAAAAGCTGCTGGACCGCCCCCAGGTGCTGAAGGTGGTATGGGAGGCATGGGTGGTATGGGCGGAATGGGTGGAATGGGTGGTATGGGCGGAATGCCGCCTATGGACGAGATGTAGATCCACGCAAATTCCAAAAAACCGCGTCAACGTTTATTTGTAATCTGCCATTACGGGTCTTATGCAAATGATTGGCTCAAAAATTCTTTCTGTATCCAAGTATATTTACTTGATAGTTTTCTTTTCACTGCTTTCAGGCGTATTTTACCCTTTAATCGAAAAAGGTACAAGCGCAAACTCTGTTGTAATTGGAGTACTGATTCTGTTCTTTGGTCTTGCTGGGGCTGTGCTCGTGTACAAGGCTAGTACATCAGAAAAAAGACAAAAGCCGTATCTTATTGCCGGATTCTCAATTTTAGCTATTGCACTATTATTGATATTTGCGGTAACTGGAAGACTCTAAGCTCAGATATCAAAGTACAGATAAAATTCATGGGGGTGTGGACGAATAGATATCTCATGAATGTCCTCTTTTTCCAGATCTATGAATTTATCAATAACTTCATTTGACAATATGGGAGCAAGGAACTTTCTATCACTTTCTAGAGCATCAATTGCCTCTCCAAGACTTGCCGGCAGAGATTTGATACCACGCGCTTCACGCTGTTCTCTACTCATCTTGTAAATATCTTCATGAACAGGATCTCCGGAGTCTATCTTCTTTTTGAGTCCATCAAGTCCTGCAGCAAGTACTGCGGCAAAGACAAGGTACGGATTTGATGAAGGGTCTGGTGCCCTGAACTCTAATCGTTTTAGCTTCGCATACTTTTCTCCCTTAAAGTGAGCAGGAATCCTTACTATTGCAGATCTGTTGCTTGGACTCCATGCTATGTAAACAGGAGCCTCATAACCAGGTACTAATCTTCGATAAGAGTTTGTTGTAGGAGCTACGATTGCAGCTAAAGCTCTTGCGTGATTCATTATGCCGCCACAAAAGTATCTTGCAGTCTGACTGACCTCTTCTTTGTCGTCTTTGTCAAAAAATGTATTTTTATCTCCTCTCCAAAGACTGACGTTTGTATGCATTCCAGAACCGTTGTCCATAGCTAGAGGCTTTGGCATCATAGTTGCAACCTTTTCGTATTTTTGCGCAACATTTTTTACGACATACTTGTATGTCTGTGCGCCGTCAGCTGCGTTTGTAAGATAATCATATCTTATATCGATTTCACATTGACCTGCAGTCGCAACTTCGTGATGATGATTATCACACAATATACCAAAACTTTCGTTCAAGCAATCGACACATTCATTTCTAAACTCTGTAAGCGTATCAGAGGGCGTACTTGGGTAGTAGCCCCTTTGTAAGCGCATAGGATAGCCCTTTCCCTCATGGTTCCACGGCGCTTCCTTTGATTCTATTGAGTAAGACTGTCCTTTGTAAGGAGTCAGAACGTCCCATTGGACACTGTCAAAAACGAAAAACTCTACCTCTGGTCCCCAGTAGCTAAAATCAAATCCTTGAGTCTTTAGGTGCTTTTCAGCTTTTTGTGCTATGTATCTGGGGTCACTCTCAAGTCTTCCTTTTTCCCAACCCCAATACACATCACAAATCAATCTTGCAGTCTTGCCATCTGTCATCCAAGGTATGCTCGCAAATGTGTTTGGGTCTGGTTTGAGTATCATATCAGAGTCGTCTACTGCGGCAAATCCTACAATTGAAGAACCATCAAGTTTGGGCAGTCCGTCCTGCATCTGTTGTGGCGTAAACAAATTAGATGAAATCGTCGTGTGATGGAATCTTCCCAGCAACCCTGTAAATTGTAAATCAATGAATTTTATCTGCTCGTGTTTTATTTTTGCAAAAACCTCATCGGCCGAATAAGAAATTTGACTTGGTTCTCCACCAATCACTTTATATGGCAATTTGATTCCTTGATCTTACCACAAGGAGTCACAATTTAAGGATTATTGGGTGTGCAAATGTCAGAAATAAAAAAAATCGATGTAAGTTCATTGTACGCCACGCTACTAAGAGAAATAGAAAATGATTCTGTCCAAGAAATTGATCCGCAACTTTACTCAAGCATAGCTAATTTTCTTGGCAATCTAAAAAATCAAGGATATGATGGAGTTGAATCAAAGATCAAAGATGCACTTATTTCCATGATAACCGAGATGATAATTCTTCTTTTGAAAATAAGGATCCAAAAGGCCACAGGTTCTGATGAGCTGGATTATTCCAATCTGCTTGACGAGGAAAGATATATTATTGATTCTGAAGACGAGCTGCGACAGAGAAAAGAAACAATTCTTGCAGCCACACTCAATGGAAGGCTAAAGCTTCTTGAAACAGTGGCCAAAAGTCACAAGTCTAGGTCCATAGTGGTACGCTTTCTCAAATCAATAGACCAGATAGTAGGGTCGGACCTTCAAAAGTATGGTCCATTTGAGGCAGAGGATGTGGCTACCCTTCCCTTTGAGAACGCACAAGCTCTCATCTCAAAAAAAATTGCGACAAAGATTAGCTGGGAAGACTAGAAATTATCCAAGATATTTTCCCACACTAGATGTCACACCTTGGAGTTGATATTTATGAGTACATACTTCTGACCATATATCCTGTAGCTGGTCTTTTCATTGCGGAGATGGTGGGAAGGGCAGCAAAAGCACCATCATGGGTAAAACTTGTTGCGCAGGGTGTAATTTGCGTTGGATTTGGTATAGCATACATTACTGTAATTGTGGCTCACTGGATGACATCAGTGGTTCTTTTAGCACTGGCTTTTGCATTATTTTACCAGGCAAGAAACGCCAAGATAAAACCACAACAATCGACTAACCCTTGAATCTGTTGAAAACTTTTCTAAAAATACTCTGTCGTCCTATTCCCTTATCTCTAATTACCTTTTTTTCTCCAAATCGTTTTGTTCTGATCTGAAAAAGCTTGACACATCTGTGATCTTCAGGTAATCTATGTTCCGCACAGAACTTGTCATTGCAGTAGCTGCACTCAAAGGGTAGATCTTGTTTGCTGCCACAATATGCACAGTCAAATTCCATAAAACAACTAGGTATTCACAATATAAATTGGTTTTATCGGAATTGTGTTTTGATTGTAGTTTTATTCTACATGAGAAGAGCACTTTTCATCAAAACATATTTACGCGATATATTGCGATAGAAAACAGATTTTCAAAATGATTAAAGACAAAGTAGCAATTGTAACTGGTGCAAGTAGCGGTATAGGATATGCCACAGCACTTGCCCTAGCAAAAGAGGGTGCCAAGGTAGCTATTGCGGCAAGAAGAACGAACTTGCTAGATAAACTGCAAAAAGAAATTTCTCAAAAAGGCGGTCAGTCTCTTGTTTGTTCCTGTGATGTAACAAAACGAAAAGAGTGCGAGTCACTAGTTGATGCTACTGTAAAGAAATGGGGCCGTCTTGATATACTTGTCAATAACGCAGGCATCATGCCTCTTAGCTTTGTAAAGAATCTCAAAGTTGATGAGTGGGAGCAGATGGTTAATGTCAACATTAAAGGTGTGCTCTTTTGTACTGCAGCAGCAATCCCTCATATGATTAAACAAAACTCTGGCCACATTGTCAACATCTCGTCTGTAGCAGGGAGAATTGTTTTTGTTGCAGGTAGCGTCTATTGTGCAACAAAATATGCAGTAAGAGCATTTAGCGAAGGCTTGCGACAAGAACTTAGCACCAGAAACAACATCCGAGTCACAACAATTGAGCCAGGAATCGTAGCAACCGAGCTTACAAACACAATTACAGACAAATCATTGGAAGCTTTTGTAAAGCATTCAAAAACAATTGAAGCCTTACAAGCTTCTGATATTGCAAACGCAATAGTCTTTGCGGTAAATTCGCCGTCACATGTAAATGTAAATGAGATATTGATAAGACCTACAACCCAAGAACGATAGAGCTGGTGACATCTATCAAACCTACAAACATTCTCATTTTGGGAGGCGGGTTTGGTGGCCTTGCAGCTGCAAACGAGCTAAGACAGGGGCTGCCAGCCGATGCCAAAATTACTGTTGTTGATAAAAAGGACTACTTTATGATGGATCTAGTAAAACTGTGGATCCTAAATGGTACAAGAGAATTTGAAACATCAAAAAGACCGCTTCATTCCATAATAAGAAAGGGTATTGACTTTATCAACGAAGAGATTGTCAAGATAGATCCAAAAAACAAGAAAGTCACAACAAACTCAAAGGAATTTTCATATGATTATCTAATAATTGCACTTGGCATCG
>JACQFM010000167.1 GCA_016200035.1 Nitrososphaerota archaeon | reverse complement strand
CACGACTATTCTAGATATAACACTCTCATCCATCACAGAAAAAATTTCACTGCTTTTTGCAAGCTCGGAGGCAAAATGTCTGACTTCAGATATTTCCAACATATTTGAATGCTCGAGTCTATTTGTTGAACGACCAACATGCATGTATGATTTTACTTCGATGAAGTGAGGATTTCCACGCTTGAACATATTTGCAAATTCAGGGATTAACTCATCTTTAGAATTGTAATCCCTTATCAGTGTAATCCTAAGTACAGTTCTTGTATCCATGTTCGAGAGCATCTCAAGACTAGTATTCCACCTTTCCCATGAGTCTTTATAACGCGGTCTGTTAACCTGCTGAAATATCTCTTCGTTAGGAGCATTTGTAGAAAGATACAGCTGAGTAGGAAGTGCATCTTCTTCCTGCAATTGCCGCAGCATATCAGGCTCCTGTCCATTAGTAACAAGAAAAATTGATTTTGTCTGAGGAAGACTCTTAAGGTATTTTATTAATTGCGGAAGCTTTGGATACATAGTAGGTTCTCCAGAAAGTGATATTGCATAATGGCTGGGAAGCAATGATTCATCAAGCTTTTTCTTGTCTTGTCTTGGATCCCCATAATGTCCCATTATCAGCTTCTTTCTTTCTTCCATAAGCTTGGTCATTATCAGTTCCGGATCATCTACTTTTTCTTCTGGCATTTTCGTTGAATTATAGAACTCCATAGGTCTCCAACAGTAAACGCATCTATTTTCACAGTACATCCCAGCGGGTGAGAATTCCATACACCTATGTGTAGTAATTCCATAAAATTTCATCTTGTAGCAATCACCTTCATTTTTAAACGATTTTTTGGTCCAGTGGCAAAGTTCAACTGTGGAGTGACCAGCCACTCCATACTTTGCTTTTTTTAGCTGATTGAGGATAAGTGGCTTTATTTGAATAATTTCATTATCCGATTCGAGGGTTTCTCCTGAACAACTCATGAGACTAATTTAACACAGTTTTAATTAAATCTACAGAAATTCACGAAAAATGTGATTTCTGATTCATAAATACGTGTATATAAGTGAAAAATATTTTTTATTCCATGATAAAGGCTGTAAGCGTAGCGGGTCTACAGACAGAGGGAATTCCCTTTAAAAAACCAAGCGTTCAACTTGACGAAGCAGCTAGAGAAATATCACTGGGCAACCTCACCTGGATAGAATGTGTAGTAGACAACATACTGGAGGAGACTCCAAAGATTCTTGCAAACTTGGGCGTTACAATAGATCCTTCAGTTCTTTTGTCTGGATATATGTCAAGTTACGAGGATCGAGGAGATACCCTTGGCCTGATGCTTCCTTTTGTTGTAACTGGAGCCAACAAGACTCAAAGTGCCCCTCTTTTAATATTCATAAAAAAGGATTTGATAATCACTATCCATGACGACTATGGTGGAAAAATAACCAGACTATACAATTATTCTAACACACTTTTACGTAAACTACCTAAAGAACCGGAAAATTGGGCCAATAGGCAGACCATCCTCTTAGCAAGGATAATGGATGAGCTTATTGAAACAAATTTTTCCATCTTGCGTCTAATAGTGGAAAGAACAGAACAGCTCGAGCTTGACTTGGCAGGTTCACGACAAGTACAAAGGGATTTGTCACTTGAGTTGTCAGACATGAAAACGTCTGTTCTTACCTTCCTTAATGCTGTATGGGCTACTTATGATACTGTTCACAATCTGAAGTATGGCGATGCTGATATGGTTTCAGACGATGATGGGATTTTGGCCAAGTTTGAAGTAATTTTGGGTAGGCTTGATAGACAAATCCAAATGTCAGAAAACGTTTTACAAGTGGTTGCTACGGGAATCAACGTAATTCAGACGGAGGTATCGAATAAGCTTGCAACTCTTATTGTTTGGCTAACCGTAGCTGGAACTGCGGTGTTAGTTCCTAACACACTTGCTACAATTTTTAGCATATTCCCAGACCATGAACATAATTTCATTTGGATGCTTCTAACCATAATTGCATCCACAATCATTTCTGCCTTTGTCGCATATAGATATACAAAACACTGGAGAACGAAGTCTTTTAGTATGCGCAAATTAAGGAAGCTGAAAAGGAAATTCAGATAGATTTTCTCTTTGCTAAAAAACATGACTTGAAGTTAGCATATTGAATTTTGGAAAGGTGCTACTTCCAATGAAGTAGATACATTGCGCCATAAAGGGTTAGTACAGCAGTTATGCCCATGGCAACATACCATAATATTCCACTTCTCATAGTTTCCGGTATTTTTTTGGTTAATAATAAACCTACAGATGCGATATGTATCCCATCTATCAGAAAATTCAATTGAATCAGTTAAGATTAATACTGGACGGGAAAGGATCCGTCCTTGGTGGCCCTTGTAGTACAGTGGCCAGTATAGGGGACTGTGGATCCCCGGACAGGGGTTCGATTCCCCTCAAGGGCCTTTTTATTTTAGAAAATGCCGAATTTGCTTGATTCCATCTCTTCTTTAATGGCAAGCTTGACTTTCAAATTTTTTTGTGCAACTTTTTCTGTAAGCCAAGTAATGAATTTTTTTTCAAGTCCTTTCCCCTTGATTTTTTGAAAGTCAGAACCCATAAGATCCGCTACCTTCCGAATAAGGGACTTATTGACACACAAAACATAAAAATGCCATCCAAAGGCAAACTCCGAATCAGTGACAATAAATTCGTTTTCGGCATGAACCATCTGTTCTACATTTCTCAAGGCAGAGATGATGGCTTTACTGGTATTGTCATAATCAATAGCGGACACGTTAATATTTACTCTTTCATCCAACATGATAATTTTGTTATTTTCCAGATAAAAGCTTGACTGCTAATTCATGAGTGACTTAAAAGATATTCTACATCTATGTTGAAAAATGTCCTTAGGATGCTAATGTATGTCTTTATAGGTTGAGGGATTTCATCTCCACAAGCTACGCCTAGGTTCTTTGCATTAATCCATATGATTAATGATTGTATTATAGTTAAAAAGCGGTCATTGCCAGCCTCCGGAGAGCCTATTGCTTTGGTATATCTTTCAGCATATTCCCATGCGGTAACAAAATCTACGCAATCCTTCCCAAAAATAGCAAGAAGTTGTTCTTTGAGATCTTTGGCTTTCTTGAAAGGAACAACATTGAGAATATAAGGAAAATCAACTTTATCAGGAAGAAAGCCTGGCAAGGGACCCCAAATTGTTATAACTCTGCAACCTTCTTTTAATGTTGAAAACCTTTCAGTCATTTTTTCTACTACTTGTTGATCTGTAAACCAAAATAATACAACAGTAGCATCACTGATATCAGATGTTGTTATATCCTCACATCGCAGTGTTACATTTGTAATCTTTTTCTCTTCAAATAATTTTCTTGCAGAAGAAATTTTTTTCTGGTCATTATCTATTCCAACACACTTTCTTACTCCAAATTCCTCTATGGCAATTGCTAATCCTTTGCCATCTCCACATCCAAGATGATATAATGTATCTTCCTTGTCCAACTTGGCAAATTGGAATAATTCCTTGAATGCCTTATTAGGTAGCTGGACTTCTTCTCCTGATATTATTGATCTGGGAAGCGATGCAAGATACTCTTCTATCTTCACTATAATACAAACAAATATGCTAAATTTATTCCCTTATTCTTTCAAGAGCCGAAACTGCTTGCCATAATGTGACTCTCACATAAGACGGCATGTTTGGATCTTGTGTTATATCATCAAGTGAACTTATGGCATTAGCTGCACGCATGGAAACAGAATATTCGTTTTTTTTGAGCTCTGCAATAAGGTCGATTATACTTTTTTTAATATTTTTAGGCGTGGAAGGATTTGATGCTATGTCTTCTAGTGTGACAATGGCTTGGTTAAGAGTTTCTGTATTTTGTGATTTTTTATCAGCCATTGTCTCATCAGAGCTTCCTAACTGCCAAGATTTTATAAAGTTTGCACCTAGAGCTCCAGGTACACGTTGCCTGACTCGACAACTACTTTGTAGGAATTCAAATCCCTAATCTTTGCTGGGAACGCATGTAGCTTGCCTGTCTTACAGTCCCACTTTGCACCATGCCAGTCACATGTCACAATAGATCCTTCAAGCTTTCCCTCCGAAAGGCTTGCGCCAGCATGTGAACAGGTGTCATCCATGGCATAATAACTATCACCTACATTTACTACAAGAATTTCCTTTCCATCCGCACTAACCTTTTGCATTTTACCAGCTGGAATATCTGATGTCTTACCTACCATGATTTTACCCATACAACCCCTTTGGATTTTCCTTACTTTATAGTTTTAACTGTTATCTTACGAATTTTACTTTGTTTCTAAGTTTTCCTAGTCCCTCTATCTCCATCTCAATAAGATCATCATCTTTTAGATATATCGCATCGGGTCTGTTTAACATGACGCCTGCAGGAGTGCCAGTTGAAATGATATCACCTTTTTCTAGAGTCATAACTTTACTTAACATTGAAACAATTGTGGGAACTTTTAGAAACATGTTTGAAGTGGAAGAGTTCTGTCGTATGATGCCATTTACCTTTGTTACCATCCTAAGGTTTTGAGGATCCGGTACTTCATCGGCGGTGGTAATCCAAGGACCACACGGTGCAAAGGTATCAAAACCCTTGGCTCGAGTAAACTGCTTATCCTTTACTTGCATGTCTCTAGCCGAAGCATCATTTAAAATCATATGACCAAAAATTGCATCTTTGGCAGTTTGTTCTGAAATATTTTTACATTCTTTTCCTATTACCAAGGCAAGTTCGATCTCGTAGTCTAACTTTGAAACAAATGACGGGCAAACTATATCGCCTGTTGCTCCATTTAGCGCAGTCCTTGGTTTCATGATTATGGAAGGTTCATCTGGAGGAAGCAAGTTTTGTTCCCTAGCATGATCTTTGTAGTTAAAGACTAGACAGATAATCTTTGAAGGATTTGGAATCGGAGATAAAAATTCAAAGTTAGAAAGTTTTTGAGAATACTTTAGGCCAGAGACTTTGTCCTTTATCTCATCATACCATCCATCGAAAAGAAAATCTTTGATATTCTGCGGTATGGGAACACCTGTTTGTAACGTGATTTCTTCTTTTGTAATCACAGTGTCATCTTTAACAAAACCATATGTCTCCATATTGGATTCTTGTAATCTTGCAATTTTCACTTTTTTTCACTTGTGAGTATAGATCGCCTGAATTGCAGAATCTTTTCTGCAATACCCAAATCTAACGAACTGGATTTCTGTGCCCTCATTTAATTCTAAGTAGTAACCTTCGGTAATGCCCTGCAAAGTTTGAAGGCTATTTTCATTAAATTTTTCATTCTCAAATAATGTTTTTGGTATCAGAATATTTAATCTCACTACATTTTTTTGTGGAACCCATTGGATTTTTGGAAGATCAGTCTTAAAATTCTCATCAACACATTCTGCTTCTATAACAGATCCTACTTTTGTTATCTTTACATTATAGAGTTCAATTAATCTAATCTGGTCTCCAACCCTTAGGCTTTTTGTGTCATCTCCTGAAATGTAAAAATTTTCATCAAGTTCAATCTTCCTTTTTCCTAGGTCCTTTTGTGGATGGTTTGGTAGCTCAACAGATGGAAGATTATTATTTTTAACTATCAACTTTACAGGGTCGGTAACCATAAACAATCTGAGACTTGTCGGATCGATTATCTTTCTGTTAAATGATTCCAGGGCGTCAAAGGGAGCAAGCGTATCAGATTTTGTAAAGCTTAGAGAAAGAGCAAACTTTCTGATGGCTTCTGGTACTATTCCTCTTCTACGCAAGGCTTCTAGCGTTGGAAGCCTTGGGTCATCGTATCCAGACACCTGACCACTTTCAACTAAAGGCTTTAGGATTCTTTTTGAGACAGGCATCCCGGCAAATTCGAGCCTTGAAAACTCTAAAACCTTTGGCTTTCTCATGCCGAGTTTATCCAAAATTGAATAGTACAGTTCATTTCGCAGTTCGTACTCTTTTGTTCTAAAGGCGTGTGTCACTCCATCAATGCTGTCTTCTATTGCCACCGCAAAGTCATAATTTGGCCAAACCCTATATTTGTTCAAAAGTATCGGATGGTTTCCTTCTACTATCCTAAATAATGATGGATCGCGCATCACGGTATTTTCTGATTGCATGTCGCCACGAAATCTTACGATTGCCTCACCAGACTTGTATTTTTCGAACATGTTATGCCATCTTTTTGTGTTCTGCTCTACATCACCGGAACGACATTTGCAAGACTTCATTTCTCTTCGGTTTCTACTTGTTGTTTCTTGTTTACATGTACAAACATATGCAGAGTCAAGTTCAATCATCTGTAATCCTTTTTTGTAAATTAATTCAATATCATCTGAAGTATTTTTCACCCTGTCGTATTTTACTCCAAGCCAATCAAGACCAACTTTGATTGCTGCATAATATTCAAGTCTCTCGTTTTCTGGGTTTGTATCATCAAATCTTAGTATCATCTTTCCTCCATACATTTTTGCATATTCTTCGTCTATTATTGCTGCCTTCGCATGACCAATATGCGGATATCCATTTGGTTCAGGTGGAAATCTTGTTACCATCTTACCGTACTCTACGCCTTCAAGCGGAGGCAAACCTATCCTTTCATCTTTTGGTTTTGTAACTAATAATTCAGGATAGCTACTTTCCAGCTCTGCTTTTTGTTTAGATATGGAACACTTGTTTACGTCAGAAATAATTTCTGATATTACAGGAATTATCTCCTTGACTTTACTTCTTAAATCTGGCCTTGAACCAAGTAATTTAGATATTACTGCATCGTTTCGTGTTTTGCCATCATGTTCGTAAGCATTCTGTAATGCGATTCCGCGTATCGCCCTTCTCACTTCATCATCCAATTAAAGACTCCTCTTCACCACGAATTCCAAAAGCGATATGAGATCCTTTTTTGCTTGCCCATGATAGGCTGAGAGCGATCTTCTTGCAGCATTGGAATACTGCATTGCTTTTCTCCTAACAATTTTTTCAATTCCCATCAACCTAATGATTCTCACTACCTCCTCAATTTCATCTTTTGAGGATGAGTTATTGCCAAAGACACTTAGGATCTTCTGGATGTTTCGATTATTTGCCCTATTGATAGCAAGCAGAATGGGGAGAGATTTTTTTCCCTCTCTAATGTCGTTCCCAACAGGCTTTTTTGTAATTTTAGAATCTCCTATTATTCCAATTAGGTCATCAACTATCTGAAATGCGATACCAAGGTTTCTACCAAACCTAGAAAGATTGGATACATCCTTCTGTTTATTATTAGCACAAATAGCTCCCATTGCACATGACACTTCAAAAAGTGCGGCAGTTTTCTTTTCTATCATTCTTATGTATTGATTTTCAGAAGGTATTTTCTGAGATCGGGCCATAGTTATGTCAAGTATTTGACCTTCACACACGTTAATGCAAGCTTTTGAAAGCTTGGAAACAAGTGAAAGACTTGCTTCCTTAGAAATTTTTGTTTGCTTAGAAACAGTCTCAAACGCCTTAGAAAACAAGACGTCACCAGCCAAAATGCCTACGGGAATACCAAATTTTGTGTGCACTGTTGGTACTCCATGTCGCATTTCGTCATTATCCATGATATCGTCATGGACAAGTGTGAAATTATGTATCATTTCAACAGCCGCAGCTGCTGGCAAAGCTTGCTTAGCGGTACCGCCCAAGACTTCACAACTTTTTATTACTAAATATGGCCTTAACCTCTTGCCTCCATACTCTATCAGATGAGATGCAGCTCTATACAGGTCTCTTGGATTTCCGTTAAGCCTTAAGAGTAAATAGGAATTAACCCATTTTGCAGTTGTTGATAGTGACCTCATTGGCATTACGCTTTCAGCTCCCAGTTTTTATCTGGAAAGTGGAAGAGAAGAGGCTTTTCAAGTATTTGTTTAACATCAGATCTTATCCACATAGTTAGGATAGACTGGTGTTCTGGCATTACATTGGTCTTTGGCTCTTGCAGAAAATAAAGTGCAAGTATCATCCATGGACAATAAATCTGAGGGGATTTTTTGATGTCTGCTAATAATTCGTCTAAGGAAACCCATTTTATATCATCAATTTCTTCCTTGACTAGTTTTATTTTAGAAGAATCCTTTACCACGCCGATTAGAGTTCCGCAGATCTCGTTTTCGGAACCAATGTTTTTGTAAGGAACATGATATTCAAATTTGAATAAATAATCAAGCTTACATGAAATACCAATTTCTTCTGGAAGTCTTCTTTCAGCAGAAGACACATAAGTTTCTGACCGTCTAGGATGACTTGCAACTGTTCCATCCCAACCACCTGGCCACAACATCTTTGTTTTACTGCGCTGGGTTAGAAGAAACTTGTTATCTTTGTCAAACAAGAGAATGGTGAAGGCACGATGAAGCTTGCCGTTTGGCAAGTGACACTTTACTTTTTCCTCAGAACCTATGGGGTTATCGTTCTTGTCTACAAGAACCAAGTATTCTGTATCTGATATAGTCATCTTCTGAATACAGTCCCGTCGAACTTTCCATTTCTTACTGCATTTACTATTCTATCTGGCATATTGACATTAGTCAGAAAGACATCGATACCAGTATTTGAAATTGAGGACGCTTCCACTATTTTACGATGCATTCCACCAGTTACATCCGCTCTTACTCTTGATATAATGGCACTTTTGCCTTTTATCTCATGCAAAAGCTCTTTTGTTTTCATGCTTGAGTACACCCCATCCACATTTAGGACAAAAATAGCTAGTCTTGGTTTGAGAATTTTAGCCAATATGCCCATGATTCTATCCCCTGATAAAATATAGAACTTACCAGCTCCATGCCAAATGACATCACCATATGATACGGGAGCAAAACCTGAATTTGCAATTCTCGAAATTTCCTTCACTTTCTTAGAATCAACTTTATGCCCATACATGAAATCGGTTGGAGGAACGCAATAAGGACTCAAACCATTCTTCAGAAAGGAATCAAGAATTATTTTATTCAGCTCAACCATAGAATTTTTTACGACAGAAACTCCTTTCTTACTGTATTTTGCTGGCTTTGTATGTATGTTATATTTTACAGACCAATAATGACCAAACGATCCTCCCCCATGCACTACAATAATTGATTCATTTAACTTCCTTAATTTAGATGCAATATTGTTTATGGCTTTGAGATTAGGAGAAAGAGGTTTCTGTTTGTTGGTGATTATCGAACCTCCTAGTTTTATCAAAATCATATTTTTTTACAATGAGGTAGGCAGTTTAAAAAGTATCCAAAAGGCCTTTGTAGTCTATTCTAGCAGAAAAACAATCGACGTGCTTGCCTAATCTGGTAAGAGTATTGTTAAGGTTGGTCTTATCTGTGAGGGCAATTACACAGCCACCTCCTCCTGCGCCCGTAATCTTTGCTCCGTAAGCAGTTTTTTTTGCTTCTTCTATCAAAAAAGCTAATTTTTGCGTTGAGACCCCTATACGCTCTAGGAATGATTGGTTTTCTGACATTAGTTTTCCAAGAGTGTGAAGATCTCTATCTTCTAATGCGCTAAGAGCTTTCTGGATTAGATATGATTCTTGTTCACAAAGAGAAACAAACAAGTCTTCGTTATTTTCTCTAAACTCTCTTACCCTATTAACAAGCTCGCTTGTAAAATGTGGCTGAGCAGAATTTGCAATAACTAAACCAAGATCAATATTTGAATTAATTTTTTTAAAACCATTTTTCTTGTCATATTCCATGATTCCACCATAGGTACAAACAGAACAATCGGCACCCGATGTGTTCTGAAAAATTGTCCTCTCTGCCTCTATTGCAAATTTTAAGATCTCTTCTCTTTTGAGCTTCTCAAAGAGTCCAGTAACAGAAGCAGCAGCTGCTACACAACATGCAGAAGAAGATCCTAAACCTATGCCAGCAGGTATTTCTGATTCTATTTTAATTTCAACTCCAACATTTTTTTTAAATTTTTCAAGAGTTTTTGTTACAATGTAAATTAATGGTTTCATCAATACTGCCGATGGGTCCTTCAATTTTGTAATAGAATCTACATTTGCTTCTATTTTACCTAGGCTGGATTCAATCTTTATGGAATTATTGTCTGCTAACTTTGATGTTACAGTGATCCTCTTATCTATAGAACAGAGTATTGCTTTCACTCCATAAACTACAAAATGCTCTCCAAATAAAATCACCTTACCAGGTGCGGACGCAACGGATTTCATGAAAACGCAATCGACGCATATCCAACCACTGAGCTCTTGTCGCCTGTAACATCTCCACTAGTAGCATATTTTAGCAATATTCCTTTTGTGGCCCCAAGCTCTTTGCATGCAACCATGGTCGATGCTATCGCTCCGTAACCACAAGCACTAACTTGATTTTCTTGTAAAACTCGATAAAAACTATCCACATCCATGCCTAAAATTGGGTCAATAAGAGCTTTGTCTTGCTTATGAGCAAAGCTGTTTTCTTCATAATGAGTGAAATCAGACGAACCTATTATCACTGTCTTTTTTATTCTGGCAATCTTTGCTATTGCTAAACCAATTTCTCTTGCTGTTTTGTAATCCTGATTTATTAAAATTATAGGTAGAATCTTAAATTTGTGAGGATAGATTTCCTGCAGCATAGGTACTTGTACTTCGAGACTGTGGTCTTTTGTATGAGAAAAAAAATCTAATTCTATTAATTTAGAAATCTTGTTTATTTCTATAGCAGATTCTGTATCAATTTCCACATTTCCCAGCGGCGTTTGCCACTGTCCTTCTTTCATTGCTGCTACTCCACAACCAATGCCCCAGTGATTCGGACCTACAATTACTATCAGCTCGGGTTTCTTGGAGGATATGTGATAAAAGGAATTTGTCGCAACAGGGCCTGAATACATGTATCCAGCATGTGGGCAGATCACTCCGACTACGTCGGTTTCCTGTCCAACAGGGGGAAGTTTACCTGCTCCAAAACGATGCAGAAAACAATCTTTTATCACCGTTTTCAATTCCTCTTTTTGCTTAGGATAGAACATGCCAGCAACAGCTGGTGTTCTTATCTGCATTATTCTACTGCCTCTGCAACCTATCGAAACGCCCAGTGCCTCTTACAGGTTCCTCGATGAGTTCTTCTTCAGTTATTTTAGTTTCAAAGTCATCAATTTCATATTTCATTGATTGGCCCTCTTTCAGCTGGCCCCTTTGAAGAAGTATCTCTCTTGCCAAAAGCCAGTATGTAGCAGCCAGTGATTTTCTTCCCCTATTGTTGGCTGGTATCACAAGATCTACCATTGATGTGATGTTGTCAGTATTTGATATTGCTATAACTGGAATGCCAGCATTCGTTGCTTCTAGTACGGCCTGTGCGTCAGTCTGAGGATCCGAAACTAGGACAAGTTGTGGTTCTGTATAGTAGGGTAAGAGCGGATTTGTAAGAGTTCCAGGCATAAATCTTCCAAGCATTGGCGTCGCACCAGTTAACTCGCAGAATTTCTCTATTGGTGTACTTGCATATTCTCGACCAGAACAAACTAGTACTTTTGATATTTCTGCACGATTAATGAATTTTGCAGCTGTCTGAATTCTTGAAAGAGTTTTTTTACTGTCAATAATGTAAAGTCCTTCGTTAGTTGCCCTTGTGATAAAGGGCACCATGAACTTGGTCTTGACAGGGGTTCCAACTCTGATTCCAGTAGATAAAATATACTTTTCCAAATGTTCAAGCTCATCTTGTTCGCTCATGTTG
>JACQFM010000172.1 GCA_016200035.1 Nitrososphaerota archaeon | reverse complement strand
TTTGTTTGTGGTTGAAATCCTCTGTTTACATCAACAACCAATATTGCAATGTCAGCAGCAGAACCTCCACGTGCTCTAAGATTTGTAAAGACCTCGTGACCAGGAGTATCTATAACTAACAGGCCCGGAATTTTATCCTTGCCATCACTCATCTTTTTAAAAAGTGGACCACAAATACTTTTGATAGTATCTGATGGAAGAAAACTTGCTCCTATATGCTGTGTTATTCCACCAGCCTCTCTAGCCTGAACCCCTGTTCCACGAATTTTGTCAAGTAATGAGGTCTTTCCAGAATCTACGTGACCTAGAACTACTACTATTGGTTGTCGTATTTGCAACCCTTTTCACTTGAATACTACAGATACTTCCTTTTCAAAACTTTCCTTAGAGTCTGAAGCATGAATTATGTTGTCTGTTATTCCAAGACCAAAATCACCGCGTATTGATCCTGGTTGTGCCTCAAAGGATTTAGTGGAACCTACCATCAATCTCGTTGTGGCAATAGCATTATTTCCTTCAATGACTGCCACTACCACCCTTCCTGAGATAATAAAGGAGACTAGCTCACCAAAAAATGGCTTAGATTTATGGATAGAATAAAACTCTTCTGCCATTTCCTTTGTAAAAGTAAGCATCTTGAGTTTAACTATCCTGAATCCCTTGTTTTCAAATCGTGAGATAATTTGGCCTACAATTTTTCTTTCTACTCCATCAGGCTTTACTATAAAAAGCGACTGCTCAGTCATTTACTTTTTTACCTTTATTCCGCCCTTTACGTATTTTTTTGTCCACTTGAGTCTTCTTGGATCACGTTTTAGTACAAGCATATTTTTTTTGCATTTAGATGAACAAAACCAAAAGACAGTTCCATCATTTTTGACCAGCATTGTTCCGGATCCCTTGGCTACTGGACGGTTACAAAAGCTGCATGGTTTTACTAGAACACTCAACTATTCTCACTTTATCTTTCTTGCTTCGCGTTCAGTTTCTCGTAGCATCAAAATATCTGACATTCTTACTGATCCTTTGACATTTCTTGTTAGAATTCTGCCTTTGTCTTTTCCTTCTAGTATTTTTACTCTGACCTGTATAACTTCACCTGCAATTCCTGTCCTACCAACAATCTGGATGACCTCTGCTGGAGTAACTGCCTCAGTGCTCATTTAGCAGGTTGCCCACCTTTAAGTTGCGATAGCGATGCAATGATCTGATCTACAATATGTTGTGCGTCGCCTGCATCTATAATGGCAGCTGCCGCCGCTGTTACGTCAATTCCAATTGCTTTTCCCAACTCCTGTCTGTTTGGTACAAAGGCATATGCTGCTCCATGTTCCTCGCAGAGTATTGGAAGGTGTGCTACTACCTCTGGAGGTTCAACGTCCTCCGCAATTACAACAAGTTTACTTATTCCTCTTTCTATTGCTTTTGTGACTTCATTGGTTCCCTTCTTTACCTTTCCGCTCTGATGAGCTACTCTTAATGCCTCATAGATGGGGCTGACCAAGTCCTCAGGAACCTGAAATTTAACATAATAGGCCTTAGCCACATGTATCACCCAAAGGGATCATTTCCATCCCTAGAGTGCTTCCAATTGGTTTTAAAAGTGTTATCTGCCAATAATTGATTTTATTTTTGACATATATTTTGCAAATAGATTATCAAGATTTTCTTGAGAGTTGGATTCTGCATAAATTCTAACTATTGGTTCTGTTCCACTTGGTCGCATCATTACCCAGTTTGATTTATCAATGAATATTTTGACACCGTCTGTTGTAATCTTTCTATGATCATCTCTTTTAAGTGATTCAATTATTTTTGTAGCTTCGTCCTTTGAACACTCTATCTTGCCTTTTGTAGTAAATGATGGTGGCAAGAGCGCCATTTCTTCCAACATCGATCTCCCCGAGCTGGCAAGCAAATCCATAGCTAATGCCATTGTCATTGCACCATCCCTTACTTGGTTGTGCCTGCCATACATGAAGCCACCATTTTCTTCAAAACCTATTGTCGCCTTTGTCAAAACCATTTTGCGAGAAACCTCAACACTACCTACTCTTGTTCTAATAACTTTTGATTTGGTTTTCATTGCAACCTCTTCAATACTTGATGTAGAGTTTATTGTGGTCACAACCGTTGATCCAGGATTCTTTTCTAAAATGAATTTGGAAAGAAGTATTGCTGATCTATCACCAGTCAAAATTTTTCCTTCGTTATCACAAAATATACTTCTATCCCCATCCCCATCAAAGGCTACTCCAAAATCTGCGTGAGATTCAACCACCTTCTCTGATAGGGACTGAAGGTTTTCAGGTGTGGGCTCTGTACCCCTGCCCGGGAACAGGCCATCAATTCTTTCATTAATCGTTATTACTTTACATCCCAGTTCCTGACATAAGCGAGGGCAAGTTGTTGCCTGAGCCCCATTTCCCAAATCTAGTACTATGGTGAATTTTCTAGATTTGATCTTCCTTGTATTGATCTGTTTTTTTATTCCTTTCAGATATGTTTCAATAGCTCTATTTTCCTGTGTTGTTGTGCCTAGTCTCTTTGAAGATAACTTTGATGATCTTCTAAAAAAAAATTTTTCAACTTTGAGTTCATCCTCTCTTGAGATTTCCACACCGTCACGTGCCATGGCTTTTATTCCATTGTATTGCGGCGGATTGTGAGATGCAGTTATCATAATTCCACCCTTGTATCCAAGAATTTTAGTGGCATATTGCAAGCAAGGGGTAGGAACTAATCCGCTGATTGCGCAATCAAGCCCAGCGGAATTCAATGAAGAAGAGATTATTTTGGTGATTACTACACTAGACTCTCTTCCATCATATCCTACTAAAATCGGACTTTTTTTGAAGAATGCAGCTAAAGCAAACGCAATTTCTGATATGAAGTCAAGTGTCAGATTTTCTCCAAATACTCCTCTGATTCCGTTTGTGCCGAACAGTTTTGCCATTTACTAATCTATCAACAATAGATAAATTTGTCTTAAAAGGCATGGTGCATGCGGGAGTTGCCAAGCCTGGTCAAAGGCGCAGGGCTTAGGACCCTGTCTCTTAGGGGTTCGTGGGTTCAAATCCCACCTCCCGCACTTAACGTGCTACGCAGAGACGCATCTCTTTGTGGTTTACAAAATGCTGGTTACAAAAATCCTTAGAACATTCATAACAATGCCATCCTCCAAGAGTAGAGCAGACACTGCATATTCTCACTGGGTTATTATGATCGTAGATTTTATCTCTACGATTTTTTTCATGCCCTCTAGATCTATCCATTATCTATCCTCATTTGTTTGTAAAATTGAAAAATTCAATAAACTCTTCATTCGCTCACTCGTTGTTGCATTGGTTATTTTCTGAATGCACGCTTTAACCAATACGAATTAACTGACATGGTTATTTAAGCATTAATAAAGTACGTTTAACCAACAAATCAGGAATGAGCAAAACAACCGTAGAGATAACTGTTGTTGGAAAGGATCATGAGGGCGTTGTAGCCGGATTTACAAATTTCATATTTCATAAGGATGGTAACATCGAAAAAATAAATCAAAATGTAATCAAAGGGTTGTTTGGAATGTATCTAGAAGCCTCCTTCACACAAAAAATCGATATTAAGAAATTTGATCAGGAGGTTCGGGACCTAGCAAGGCGTCTAAAGATGGAAGTAAACACACATCATGAAGCTGCGGTTAGAAAAAGGGTCGCAGTGCTGGTCACAAAAGAGGCTCATTGTCTTGAGGCTCTTCTTGATACTCATAAAAAGAAACAGCTAAAAGGAGAAATCAGCGTGATAATAGGCACAGAAAAAACTCTTTCTCCGCTTGCTAGAAGATCTAAGATTTCTTTCGTACTAGTAAATGACGTTGAACAGTCAAAAGCAGAAGAAAAGATTCTTTCTATTCTCAAACGATATAACATAGATTTGATAGTGCTGGCAAGATATATGCGAATTTTATCACCAAACTTTGTATGGAGATATCCAAATAGGATAATCAATATTCATCCATCCCTTTTGCCTGCCTTTCCAGGCGCATTTGCATATGTGCAGGCCTATGAACGTGGTGCAAAGATAGTGGGCTGTACTGCACATTATGTTACCGAGGATCTTGATCAAGGACCAATAATTTTTCAGGACGCTTTTGCGATAGATCCCAACGAGACGGTAGAGTCTCTTAAGAAGAAGGGCCGAAGATTGGAGGCAAGAACGCTACTAGAAGCTGTAAAGTTACACCTAGAGAGAAGATTGGAAGTCTACTGGGGCAAAGTACATGTAAAACCCAAACGAGCCTGATGACTGAGATTAAAGACCTTCAAGATCCTTACCTTAGGAGAATGGTAAAGGCTAGAAATTACATTGCACTCGTTCCCGTAGGTTCTTTGGAACAACATGGACCACATCTTCCTATCTCAACTGATGCTGATATTGTATCAAGTATTGCAAAAAGAGTTTCCGAGAAAGCTAACTTTTTGCTTTTGCCTACAATAACATATGGCGTCTCATTCGAACATTCTCCATACTTTAATCTAAGTATCACAAAATCATCATTACAGAAAATTCTAGTAGAGATATGTATATCCTTGTGGAAAAATAAAATAAGAAATATAATAATATTAAACGGGCATCATGGAAATCAATCTGCTCTAAAAAACATACCTCAGAAAGTTCGTGTTCTTTCATCTGGCAAGGCCAGAGTTTTTGTATTTTCTTATTGGCATTTTATGAAAAGAGAGTTCGATCATGCTGGATTCGTTGAGACATCGCTTATGCTTGCAATCTCAAAAAAGGTCATGATGAAAAGAGCTAAAAAGGGATTAATTGTACACAACTTTTCAAAAAAGAAAAGGCAAAGATTGAACAAACTTGCATCAAAATCCTTTCCTTCCGTAACAAAAAGTGGTGTGTGGGGGGATCCCAGAAAAGCTACTGCAAAGGATGGCAAGCAGATATTCAGTGAAATTGTTAGAGAGATCCTAAAAATGAGTCAAACTTGCCTTACTGACAAAACCCGAAAGTTACACCAATGAAATTTTAATATATACCCTCAATAGAGTGGGTAATAAGTGAAATAAATGTCCGTTGACATGGCAGTAAAAGTATTGGATGAGAGCCTCAACAAAGTTGTCCTCATAAAATTAAAAGGAGGCAAAGTGATTAGAGGCAATCTTCATGGATTTGACCAACACATGAACCTGCTACTCGACTCTTCAGAAGAGATCCCTTCTGAGGGCGAAACAAAGAGCCTTGGGACCATAGTTGTAAGGGGAGATAATGTGGTAATCATATCTCCACCACCAAAGTGAGCATATAATGACAAAGGGAACAACCTCAATGGGGGGTTATACCAAAAAGCACCCTCATATCAGATGTAGAAGATGTGGTAAGAATTCCTTTCATGCACGTCATAAACGCTGTGCAAGCTGTGGATATCCCGATTCTCGCATCAGAAAATATTCTTGGATCAAATGGTACACCTAGATGCAGGAGATTGTCCTAGTTTTAGGATCTGTCGCAGGTGCATGTACTGCAGTGGCTATAGATAAAATACCAAAACGCAAGAACGATAAGCTTATTTTTAGATCAAACCCAGCAATAAAGAATCAAGTCGAAGCGCTAAAAATAGAAAAAGAGATTCTAACAAAAACCATATCAAGATTATACCAACAAGAATCTGAACTCTCAAAGATTCAACGCGACAAGCTGTTGCTCCGATACCAAAACCAGCTTGGGTTAGTGATAGCGAAAATTGAGAAGCTTGAGGAAACAAGCAAACACCCAGACCTAGGACCCCTAGGTGATGGACTAATTATCTTGATGGACCAAAAGTTGTCACAACTAGACAAAAGGTTACACGAACTTTCTTCCAAGATCACGGTGACTTCGATTCCTCCACAGATAAAACAACAAGAAACACGTCAAGAAGTTCCTAAAAAATCTGAGACAAAAACTGTAGATATAAAGATTGAACCAAAGAAAGAAGTGGAATCCTTTACTCGAATGCCTCCAATTGATATTTCTGTGACTGAGCCCCATAAATCAGTAGAACTTATCACACTAACCGAAATTCCTGATAAGATGCCAGTGTTTCCAGAAGAGCTTGTAAAGCCAACTGTTATTGTCACACCAAGGCAGAGTACTGACCAAAAGCCCGTAAATTCCCCTGAACATATTGAAAAACAAAAAATGAAGCAGGATGAACCCATCGCAGAAATTCAAAAGGCTGAGCAATTGCAGGTTGATGCCGAAAAGAAAGTTAAGATTCCTATCCCCATCGAGATTCCTGAAGAAGAAAAGCTTGATGATGATGACAAAGATATTGATAAGATAAAAAGCGAAATAATGAAAGCCCTCTCAAAACTTGAGCAAGTAGAGGTAGAATAATTGACAGCAGATGATGCCATAAAGGCATTATCAAGCCATGCATTAAAACTTGTGAAAGACAATT
>JACQFM010000159.1 GCA_016200035.1 Nitrososphaerota archaeon | reverse complement strand
GCAGAGCCTGCGCTTGCTCTTGCTTTTCTTTCTCTAGCTTGTCAGCTCTGCTAGACGAATCTCCTGGCTGTGATAAATCGTTGTTTTCTTCCCTCACATCTTTGGTAATATCAGTTCCTTCCTTCTAATGCTAAAAGTAGTTCGTTTAACCCAACAGGTTTTTTGATGCAGGAATGAACCCCTTTCTTTATAAGATTGTCTATATCGGCGTCTGATCCTGATGAAGCTGTAAATAGAATGACTTTTTGATCTTTAATCTTCCCATTTTGTACGAGAGCATCCACCACGTCTGCCCCACTGAATTCTGGCATAGCCAGATCTAACAATACGACATCAAATTTTTGTTGCAATATCATATTCAACCCATTTTTTGAGTTGTTTGAGACTGTGACGTCATGACCTTTCATTTTGAGAAATTTAGATAACATGTTAGTTATGCTTACGTTGTCATCAACCATTAAAATTTTCAAAAATACACCCTCATTCTGCTAAACACATATTCGTATATTTTTCCCTTTCTGTGATTGTTTATTAATTTCTTTGAATTTGCTTCACATTCAATAATAATGTGAGAATGGAATAATCTTGTCATCGGTCTTGCAAGTTGTGTAATGTGCCTGCCAATATGGTTTGGAGTAAATATATGCTTCATGCTTTTTCTTCCCTAGACTTTGGAAGGCTGAAATAAAACGTTGTGCCCTTACCAGGTTCGCTCTCAAGCCATATCTTACCTCCTAGTCCTTCAACTATTCCTTTGCAAATTGACAATCCCAGACCAGTTCCTCCATGCTTTCGTTTAACAGAGGTATCGATTTGGTAGAATTTTTTAAATAGGCCGGCCTGCTTGTCTTTGGGAATTCCAATACCATTGTCCTTGCAGTAAAAGATAACATCGTTGCCATTGCTTTGTGCAGATATCTCTATTCTTCCGTTCTCAGGAACAAAATCGACGGCATTTCCCACTAGGTTCCTTAGTACTTGGTATAGTCTATTCTTATCGGCTGTTATATTTGATGTATCTTTGGTCAAGTTTACAAATTCTATCTGTTTGTCCTTCATCATAGAAGTGAGATCCTTTGTTACCATTGTCATGATTTCATCAACTCCAAAATCTTCAAACTTGAACTTCATTTTGTGCATGTCTAGTTTCTGGGCATCAAGTACGTCTGCAATGAGTCCTTCCAACCTAAGTGAATTTTCGTAAATTCCCATTACCGCTTCCATTTGGTCGGCATTTAACTCACCCAACATGCCTGGTTCCTTTAACATTTCGCAATAACCTTTGATAGGGACAAATGGAGTTTTCAGCTCATGTGTAACCATAGAGGCAAATTGTGATTTTAATTCATCTGCCTCCTTGAGCTCTTCTAGTTGTTTTTTGATCAGTGCCTCATTTTCTTCTATTTTTTTTCTCGCTTGGTAAATTTCAGTTATATCTCTAATTATGGTATTACTTGCAACCAATTTCCCATCCCTATCAAATACTCCATTAGAACTAAGCAGAATTGGAAAGGTTGTTCCGTTTTTTCTCTTAAGCCAGATTTCTACGTTTAGTACCTTGCCCTCTTTTTTCCAAGTTTCTATCATCTGGCGATGCGCGTCAAGACTAAAGTCTGCGTCATGCTCGAATATGGTTTTTCCAATAATTTCCTCTTTTGTATACCCAAGATTTTCTGCATAAGCTTTGTTACAGTCAAGGATGATGTTTTGAGCATTCACTATACGACACATGTCAAGGGACTGATCGTATAGGTTTCGGTATTTGCGCTCTGACTCGGTTAAATGGTCGATTCTCTCTTTAAGAGACTCACTCATCCAACTGAAAGATTTTACAAGCTCGTTAATTTCAGGATTAGAGTCAGCAGGAACAGTCACACTAAAATTTCCTTTAGCTATTTCATCCAAGGCATCTTTCAATATTTTTATATTTTTAGACACTGACTTGCTCTCCATTAATATGGCACATTTCAGATTATGAATTGTAGCTTGAAAAAGGTATTGTTAACTTGAATCACACTTGAGAGAAAAATAATGCTAGTTAGCCCTAGAGTATTTGCCAACTAAAGTTGCTTGCTCTATGATATGATTAGTCATTGCAGTTTCAAGATCTTTTCTTGTTGCACCAGCTTTGAGGTCAAGTGATGAGTCCAATGCGTAAAGTTTGAAAAAATATCTATGAGTCCCTGAGGGTGGACATGGTCCTCCATATCCTGCACTACCAAAATCAGTTGTGCCTTGTGGAAATTCTAAATTTTCCCCTTTAGTAAATTGAGACTTTGTAATAGGAATATTCCAAATAATCCAGTGAGTAAAAGTCCCCATTGGTGCATCAGGATCATCCATGATGAGGGCCAAGCTTTTTGCTTTGTCAGGCACACCCGTAATTTTTAATGGTGGTGAAATATCTTCTCCGTCGCAAGTATAGGCTTGAGGAATCATGGCGTTGTTTTCAAAGGCATCACTGGACAATTTCACGAAGGATCCCACGCTTACCTTGATTATATTTACTTTGATAAGATATTGAATGCCTGCTACAAAATCATTATCGGAAATCTTTCCATTTGCCCACCATCCAGCGTTATTTTTAATCCAAGCTGGTATTTTTTGCTCGGAGCTTGAGCTATCGGAGCTACTTTTTGGAATCTTAATAATTTCTTGTTTTATTAGATATTGGATTCCCTGAACAAAGTCGGAATCACTAATCTGTCCTTCAGACCACCACTTTGCATTGCTTTTTATCCACGCGGGAATTTGCATGTTATCCGCGTACACGCCAGTTGAATATGATGTCATCACCATAGATAAAGAAAGTAGGGTTAAGACAAGGGGTCTTACCAAATCCACAGTCAAAACAGACTTTAATTGAGATAAATTTGTTCTCTAGCATTTAGTTGTCTCCTTAATCTATTGAATGTAGAATTGTTCTACATGTAGCGTAAGCTCGTTGCTATCTGTCATTCCGTTCTTTTCGGCTGTGACGACAACTTTGTAGGTACCAGGCTTGAAGTTATCAGGTATTCTAAAGCCATCAGAGTAGTATCCATGGCTGTCTGTTGTACCCTCTAGCGTTTTAACAACGATACCATCTGAGCCAATTATCTTAGCTGTTATTTTTGCTCCTTGTACAAAACCCGAATCTTGGTTAAAGTCCTTTGTTGGGTTCTTGTTTGCATCATATACTTTTGTGGTGATTTGGTATGAATACGAAACTTGGATAGGACTTGTTTGCTTGGCTATTAATGCTAATTTTACAATTTCTTTGTTAGTTTCTTTTGTTTCCGTTGTAGGTGGAATGGTCGGAGTCGTTTTTTCCTCAGAGGGTAATTGTTCAACGGGAATAATCTTTGATATTTTTGTTGTGTAAATTGATTTAATGAATTGATTACTCTTTTTTATTGTTCCAATAAATGTATAGACAGATCCATCATTGTTACTACCTACTAACGTGCCAAGGAGATAGAAAGAGATTTTATCTCCGTCTGAGTTCTTAGCATCTCCTGAGAGTTCTAACAACCTGTCTTGCTGCAGACTTGATATCTTCCAGTTCTCAGATAAGGTGTAATCCTTTCCCGACAGATTTGTTACACCATTCTTTACTATCATTGTGTTTTTATTACTAGTATCCTTTACAAATGAAAATTCTAGATCAATTTTAGAATCTTCAATCTGTTTATCTGTAGCAGCAAAACCTGTACCGCTTAATTGATATGAGAAGTCAGAAAGAAATTCTGAATTTGCGTATTGTGTATAGCTTATGGCAAAAAGCCCAGAAAGTATTAGAATTAAAAGCAGTTTTGGGACCAATTTTCGATAGATTTTACCACCACACTAAATAAAACTTAATGCGTCTTCTTTTTTGATCTAAAACACAAGTCCCGTGCTTTACATTCGATCAGATGTTGATTTGATGGTTAATCTGATTATAGTAGCTAAATAGAATGACCTGCCCCATAATAGTCTAATTCAAGCCCACATGATAATATCCCTACAAAATTCATTGATTCACTAAGTACCAGAAAGCATATCGTACTTTTTTATGACGAAATCGAAGAAGCCCAGAAAATCGAATTTCGATTTATAAAAAATGGCTTATCAAAGGGGGAACATTGCGTTTACGCGACAGATGAAGATCCCAAATTAGTTATCGACAGGATGGCAAATTACGGAATCACAGTCGATGACTTTAAGAAAAAAAATCTTTTGCACGTATATCAGCTAAATAATCCATTTGATCATCCAGATGGACCAAAAAAGGGTGGTGAAGAAAACCAAGATGATTTTGGCAGACTCAAAACCTCCATTTAGGCTAGTTTCAGGGCTGATTCCTGACAGAACTACAGTCGAGGGAATGCATGCACAGATAGAATTGGAGCGAGACTTTCATTCTAGTTTTGACAAGTATAATTGTTCAGTTATTTGCCAATATAATATTCAAAAAATGGAATCAAGCAAGCGTAAGGATTGGTTTGATATGCTCTTCTCAAATCACCACACAGCAATCTTTGTGCCAAAATATGGTGAGAGTGGAGTCTTTGATTTAACGTGATGCGTTGGGCTACAACCTAATATTGTAAAAGAATCATTTCTTTTTTCGCAAAATCCACCATCTGATAAAAACAATAATTGCAATTGCGGGTATAATTATTGAGATTAAGATGTATTGTAAAGAATGATCCTCGAATATGCAGTTTTGTATTTTGGCATAAAGATCGTAATAATTCAGTAATGTGGGATCCGAATAGCTATCAAGCTGTAATTTGCCAAGTTGTGTCACTCTTTCCTCAATTAGCTTTTGCAGGTGTTCAAGCTCCTTTCTATCTTCCGCTCCTCCCTTACATGAATAATTTATTACGATTGTGTTAAAGAATTCTTTAAACAAATTGGCATTACTCTTATTAGTCTCAAATTATTTGCGCTTGTTACTTTTACTCTGCAGCATCTTGAGAGCTTTTTCTCGTGTAAGTGCTACCATCGTCTCAGTCTTGGCAATGTCTATTCGACCGACTTTTAAAAACCACTCAAATAGTTTTTCGTCGTTTGGAGCCTCTACAATCCAGACTGCATCGTATCTTCCCATCGTCCAGTATGCTGCTTTGATTCGAATATGTTTCGGAGTGTTCTTCATTACTGAGTTTCCATATTCAGCTACTTCTTTTGCTCTTTTTTTGAATTTGACAAGAACTATGGCAATCAACGACTCAAATGCTACACCAAATGATAAAAGGATCTTGTTTTGCCGTGCTCTAAAGCGTCCAGTTATCCCTAATTTACTTCCAAAAGATAATCATTTTAAAGACTATAAAGAAGATCTCTCAATGGTTCAAGTCTTATATCAAGAGCTAAGCAATTCTGACTCGAATTACTTCTACATTGGAATACCAAAGGATTGGAGTGGCGCTAAAGATGAAGAAGTTACCGTCATTGTAGATGACGTTTGCGTTATAGTACCTAAAACTATTGCTGGCGCCACAGGCGAGCTGATAGTTTTAAGGCTGCTTGAAGCAATGATGGAAGGCAACGTAATCAAGGCCGGCGACATACAAAAGGCAATTGAGCATATTTTGTAGACTCTGATTACACCATTATTTTTCTTCAGATAATGTCGTTTGGCAATTCTATGGTGGGCTGACGGCATGTCAAACACACTTGTATCTCATGCATCTCAGATCCACACTCTCTACATGATTCGACGCGCATAATGTTACTATCCTATATGTGGCGCAACTATTTTAATCACACCGAATGCTTTTTTCTGATTATGCAATTGTTTTAAAGCATAACTGCGAAGATAAGACATGGCAGGTCGTGTACATGCTGAATTAGGGGTTCTGCCAATAGGGACTGGCACAACTAGCTTGGGAAAGTATATTGCAAAAGGTATCGATGCACTAAAGAGCGTCAATGGCATAAAGTACGAGGTCACACCCATGGGAACTATGATTGAATCCGATAGTATAGATAGAATCTTTGATGCCTCAAAAGCTGTTATGGATGAAATATTCAGAATGGGAATACAAAGAGTTGAGGTAATACTGAAAATCGATGAAAGACATGACAAATCTGATAGTTTGAAAGACAAATTAGATTCTATCAAAAGGCATAGTCAATAAAACAAAAACACAAGTTGCTACTTAGCTAGATGGAAATGGTTCACATTTTATTTAGTTGACTTTGCACTTGCTTTTGCTTTCTCTTTAGCTGCCTTTGCTTCTGCTATTGCCTTTTCGTTGTAAGCTTTTGCCTCATCCCTCAAGGCTTTGGCCTTCTCACTATCAGTCTTACTTGTTCTTTTCTTGGCCAATTCTTCCTTTGCTGCCGCGATTTTTTTCTCCAAGGCAGCCCTTGCATCTTCCATTGCCTTATTTTTACCCGGATCATCACTTTTTGTTTTAGTACTACGATTATTTTCAAGTGCAGCTACTGCCTTTTCTCTAGCCTCCTTTGCCGCAGCTCTTGCCTTTTCTATAGCTTCTTTTGCACTTGATGGTGAGGCATTTTTATCCTTGGCATCATATGTTACAGCAAAGGCCGGATTTGCCATAAGATGGCTAATCACTCCAGCCATTAGCACAGAAATAATCAGACTAGCCAATGTTTTCTTTTTCATCAGCGTGACACTTCATTGCACCCATTAAAAGTATTTTGTGTGAATCTAATTCATTCTTTCAGCAAAAGTTTCATAATCTGATTCAAACCAAACTGTCTTTGCTTCTTTCCCAGCTATCTTTGAGTTAATAGCGATGTGAGAGAAAT
>JACQFM010000173.1 GCA_016200035.1 Nitrososphaerota archaeon | reverse complement strand
TTTGTGGAATGGTCGCAAACTCCAGAAGGTACTGTAAAAAAATTTGCAATAAATAAAAAGAGAGTTGAGAAGGTTTTTGCTCAAGTAAAAGCAGAAGGAAGACAAAATCTTTTGGAAGAAGAAGGTCAAGAGGTTTTAAGAGCCTATGGTTTTCCCGTTCCAATGAGCATTCTGGCCACAAAAGAAAATGAAGCAGTAGAGGCTGCAAAAAAAATTGGTTATCCTGTAGTAATGAAGATAGCTTCACCTCAAATTATTCACAAGTCAGATGCCGGCGGAGTAAAAGTTGGGTTAAAAAACCCAAAAGAGATTCGTGTTGCGTTCAAAGAAATAATTAGAAATGCAAAAAGATACGACAAAAAGGCAATCATCAAAGGAGTATTAGTACAAGAGATGGTAAAAGGAGGAAAGGAAACAATAATTGGCTCTAAATTAGAGCCGGGATTTGGACCAGTGGTTATGTTTGGGATGGGTGGAATTTATGTGGAGGTTTTGAAGGATGTTATCTTTAGACTAGCTCAAGTCACAGACAGAGAAGCAGATGAAATGATATCTTCCATCAAGACGAGTAAATTGCTTCAAGGAGTACGTGGAGAAAAACCATCTGATACCAACAAATTGTCAGAATGTATTCAAAGGCTATCGCAGCTTGTTACTGATTTCAAAGAAATAAAGGAGCTTGATATGAATCCTGTACTAGTCTTTGATAAAGGTAAAGGATGCAAAGTCGTCGACGTAAGAATCGGTCTAGCATGATAACAATCATTGCTTTTTGAAAAATTGAACAAAAATTTCCTAGAATATTTATATTAGATTGACCAAGTATAGCTGCATGCCAATAAGGACGGGAGCGGAGTACATACAAAGCCTTAGAGGAAGAAATCTCAAAATCTATCTTTTTGGCGAACTTGTTAAAGAACCCGTAGATCACCCAATGATACGACCCTCTATCAATGCAGTTGCAGAGACTTACGATCTTGCAGTAAAAGAGGAAGAACTCGCTACCGTACAATCTTCTATTACCGGACAAAGAGTTAACAGATTCTTGCACATTGTAGAAAGTGCAGAAGATCTGGTCAACCAAAACAAGATGCAAAGAAAATTGGGACAAAACACTGGAACATGTTTTCAGAGATGCGTTGGCATGGACGCACTAAACTCTCTTTATTCTGTTACTTATGAGATAGATGAGAAATACAAGACAGATTATCACAAAAGACTAGTTGATTTTATCAAGATGGTTCAAACCGAAAACCTTGTAATCGGTGGTGCAATGACAGATCCAAAAGGAGATAG
This sequence comes from Nitrososphaerota archaeon, assembly GCA_016200035.1. Taxonomy (GTDB): domain Archaea; phylum Thermoproteota; class Nitrososphaeria; order Nitrososphaerales; family Nitrosopumilaceae; genus JBBDNF01. Next base: position 6,848 of record JACQFM010000173.1, on the reverse strand, counting down.
AAGTAAGGCACCACATGAACAAGAAGACCCAGATATGTTTTTACGTGTAGTAGAAAAAAATGATAAAGGAGTTATAATAAAAGGAGCCAAGGCACACCAAACCGGCTGTATAAACTCACACTGGATTATAGTAATGCCAACAATGCGGTTGGATGAAGATGATGCCGATTATGCCGTAGTCGGAGCCGTTACAGCTGATGCACCAGGAATCACATACATTTACGGCCGCCAGTCATGTGATACAAGAAGTATGGAAGAAGGAGATCTAGATGCTGGAAACGCCAAATTTTCAGGTCAAGAAGCAATGATCATCTTTGATAATGTCTTTATTCCCTGGGAACACGTTTTCATGAACGGAGAATATGAATTTGCTTCTATGCTTGTAGAGAGATTTACTTGTTACCATAGAAGAAGTTATGTCTGCAAGACAGGTCTTGGTGATGTATTAATTGGTGCTTCTGCTGCAATTGCAGATTATAATGGTATACCAAGTGTATCGCACATCAAGGATAAGCTTGTTGAAATGACTCATCTCAATGAGAGCATTTATGCTGCAGGAATAGCTTCTTCATATCAGGCACACAAAACCAAATCGGGCGTTTGGTTAAATGACGATATGCTTGCAAATGTCTGTAAGCACAACGTAACAAGATTTCCATATGAGATCGGAAGATTGGCTCAGGACATAGCCGGCGGATTGATGGTCACTCTTCCGTCAGAAAAAGACTTTAGAAATCCAGAGACAGGTCCTATCCTAAAGAAGTATCTCAGAGGGCGTAAAGGTGTTGATGTAGAAAACAGGATTAGAATTTTGAGACTCATTGAAAACATGACTATGGGTAGGAATGCAGTAGGATATCTTACCGAATCCATGCATGGGGCAGGTTCACCTCAGGCACAAAGAATTCAGATCGCCCGCCAAATGCAGCTCGAATACAAAAAGAAACTTGCCAAAAAACTAGCAAACGTAAAAGAAGAGCCTGACTTCACACCAGAACAGTCTGACTACTTTGAGCGAGTTTTTAAAATAAGTAAACAAAAAAACTAGTTTTCTTTTTGTTCCGAGTCTTTTGAATCAAAGTTTTCAGTAATATTATCGATTCTTGGCGCCTCTTTATCAGATGTCTGTTCGATCTCATTTGTTGATTCTGATATGCCTGTGGTAGGACTGTCATGAGAACTTGGATCTGATACAGTAATTGACTCAGTTTTTGTTTTGGTTTTCCCAAACTGCTTGAAGATCATGATTCCAACAATCACTGCTATGATGATGTAGTTTATTGGCGGAGTTAGTATTCTTGTAACATATCCTATTTGAGGAACTACGTATGCCACTTTTCCTATATACTCCTGTTTGGTTATTGGGAAATCTGTTCCAGGGATTGAGGCTGGATTTGCGTCTCCCTTTGTCCTTAGAACACGTGGACTCTCATCCAGAATCTCTGCTACTCTGTGTACGATAACCCTATCATGGCCAGACGGTCTGTTAAAGACAATAATATCACCCTTTTGGATCTTTTCAAACGGATCATTGCCTTGAACAACAAGAACGTCAAACACTTTGAGGTTAGGCTCCATGCTTCCACTTGAAACTACATAAAAGGGATTGTCGGTTCCAAAAGCAACTCTCAGTCCCACCCATATTATAGCTACACCTATAACAACAATTATGATATCTTTTGCAGCAGCTGAAATGGTTGGTTTTTTGCTCAAACTACAATTTGTCCTCTAAGTTCGTAAGATAAATCTTGCTTAACATCGTAATTCTACTTTAATTTCTTACCACAGCTTTCACAAAACTTGGAGTCAGGCTTGTTCTCAAAACCACATTCGCTGCATTTTGAATCTGAACCAGAGGCTTGATCTCCCAAAAGAACAACATCACCAATTTTTTTAATATTCTCCCATTTTACCACCATATCTGCACCATCATTTTTTGTGACAACAAGAACTACACCAGCTTGCTCCTTTTGTATTCCAATTTGCTTTACGACACCAACCCTTCGTGCATCAGAGTCATACACAGGCAGGCCAGTTATTGAGTTGAAATTTGTAACTCCCTGAGAAATGCTAACTTGTTTAGAATAGTCTGGCTGCATGGATGGATAATTTGTAGGCGAAGATTCGCTTACTATCTGACTGGCCAGTGATTGAGGTCTTGCCAAGCCTACATCAACATCCTGGTTAGGCTTGCTAAAATTCCTGTATTCTGCAAGAACGGAACCACAGTTTGTGCATATGTATTGCCCTTTTTCCAAAAGAATTAGATTATCAGAAACAAGCTCATTTGGATTTTCATATTCTATTTTGGGGCTACCATCATAGTCTTTTTCACATGTATTACAGTGATATTTGGAAATAATGTCAGGCTCTAGCCTTCCTACTGGTGCCAAGAACAGATCTGGCCCTCCAAGATTTCCCTTTTTTTGCTGATCATCAGTTACTGAGGCCATAACGTATCCGCCTGATCCCCTAAGCTTTTTGAGTCGTCTTTCTGCGCTCATAGATTAGTTGTATGATAAAACTCATTTAAGTATGTATCAGGAAGTACAATTTTCAAAAAGCTCAACAAGACATTACCACTTTAGGCAAGGAACCAATGTACAAATTCTAACAAGACAATTATTTTCTTGAATATTTTGGAAAGGGTTATTAGACGCAAAAAACTGAGCTAAAACATCAAAAATGATGACGGAATAAGCAATGAGCTTTCTCTGTCATTGCTTAAGAAAGATGAAAAAAATTGACAAAGTTTGATGAATTAGGGATTAAAAAATCCATACTAGATGGAATAAGGGATATGAATTTCCTCGAAACATTTCCAATCCAAGCGGCAGCAATTCCTGTTTTGCTTTCTGGTCAGGACGTAATAGGTCAAGCACACACAGGAACAGGTAAGACAGCGGCATTTTCTATACCAATACTGCAAAATATTGTTCCTAAAGGTGGAATACAAGCTTTGATACTTGCGCCAACAAGAGAGCTTGCTGTGCAGATTTCAGGAGAGATTATCAAGTTTGCAAAATACGCGGGTATTAGAAATACTACCATATACGGTGGACAAAGCATTAACGTCCAGCTAAAAGATCTTGAAAGAGGTGTAGAGGTTGTTGTTGCAACTCCAGGTAGACTTATTGATCATCTAAAACGTGGTTCGATCGAGTTAAATGACATAAAATTTGTGGTGCTTGACGAGGCAGATACTATGCTGGATATGGGATTTATAGATGATATAAAATTCATACTAGATCTAGTTCCAGAAGAAAGAGTAACATCACTCTTCTCAGCTACAATGCCTGCTGAAATCTTAAGATTAGCGGAAAAATACATGAAGAACCCGCAGCAAATATTCATAGATTCTGATGACCTAAGTGGTGAGGGAATAGATCAAGCATTTCTTGTTATTCGAGATAGAGAAAAGATGAACTTTTTAATCAAATTTATAAAGGAAAATAGAAACGGTCAGACAATAGTTTTCTGCTCAACAAAGGATAGAACAAGACTTGTTGCACATGAACTATCAAAGGCTAACTTTAACATCGTATCTATTCAGGGTGACATGTCACAATTTCGAAGAGATAAATCAATGTATCTGTTCAAAAAGGGCAAGGCTGATGTATTGGTCGCAACTGATGTAGCCGCAAGGGGCATTGACGTGCCAGAAGTGGCCCTTGTCATAAATTATGATGTTCCAAACCAAGACTTGGTATACTTCCATCGTATTGGTAGGACTGCAAGAGCAGGCGGAAAAGGAAGAGCAATTACCCTTGTGTCATACTCATCAATAGGTGACTTCAGAGCTATTGCAGCTCAGACGAAAGTGAAGATGACCGATCTCAATAAGGTGTTAGGAATTGAAATCAAAATTCCAGATTCACTGAAGAGGGAAGTATGACAAAGAGTTCATGGCTTTAGAGGCAATCAACACGGACGTAGATACGGTGGTGGAGAAAGGAGATATGGTGGTCGAAAAAATTATGGTGAAAGGAGTAACCATAACAAAAACTATTACGGATTAAAAAGTCGTTGGTAATTTAAATATATTTAGAAAAAAACGGTTAACATATTTATGGCTCTTACATCTTAAAAAATCTGGTAAAATGACAAACGCAAAACCGGTTAATACAAAGAGCTGGCAGACGGAAGTAATGCAATCGCAACTGCCTGTCTTCGCCGACTTCTGGGCAGAATGGTGTGGACCTTGTAGGATGGTTGGTCCCGTAGTTGAAGAACTTGCCGGGGAGTATGATGGCAAGGTAAACTTCGTGAAGGTAAACGTAGATGAAAGCGGTGAACTTGCGTCAAAGTACAACATCTTTAGTATACCGACACTAGCCATATTCAATAAAGGGGAAATAATCGCCCAGCAAGTAGGAGCAGCTTCGAAGGATTCGTACAAAAAAATGATTGAAAATGCTCTCGCAAAAATCTAGGTCTGAAAAACCTTAGGCTACGATTTTTTAATCTAAAATAATTAATAACGGGCAGAGAAACCTTTTATATGTCGTTTGGAGACGTAGACACCCTCAATCTTCTATTTGATAAGCTTCAGGGTTTGTTAGACGATTCACAAGGATACTATGAATCATTTCTTGACGCTAACAATCTTTACAAACAAGGGAAACTCTCTGACAAAAATTTTTTTGAGAAACTTGGGGATTATGTAGTTGCTTATTCGGCGCTGGAATTCCTTGCTGTTAAAGTAATTTTTGAACTAAAAAAAACATTGGATAAAATTGTTGGGGGCCGAGCTATGGGAACTACTTCCGTAACTGGCTCGGTGCCAGCTGGCATGGCAGGTTTTGGTATGGTTCAGCCACCAGGTCATGTTACAGCTGCGACTATGGCTGGTCATCCTCCTTCGATTATTTCTGCAGCTTCTGCCTTTAGCAAACCGGGAATGCTTCCTACCCCTGATCCAGCTCTTATGCCTGCTACTAAAACAGGAGGTTCTACTTGTTCATCTTGTGGTTCACCTGTAAGATCGAATGCCAAATTCTGTACAAAATGTGGAAATAAAATTCAATAATGTGAGTTCGAAAGGAAATAAAATTAATTCGTTGTAACTAAAACTTCAGTTATGATTGGTCTTGGGTTGTACCACATTCAGTACAGAATTTGGCATTCAATGAAAGCTTGACTCCACATTCTGAACAGAATTTTGTTTCAGATCCAGATTCAGTTTTGAGACCACCATATACTCCACCACTTGATCTAATGGCACCGGTGGGAACAAAGGTTTCATCGTCTATAATTGGTACTGGTGCAAAATCTTTCTCTTCAACAAATGCCATTATTCTTGGAACAGTCTGACCTGGATTTTTTGGATCTGATATCATATCGCCAAGCCAAAATGCAAACCTTGTTAGGGTAAGTTCTGGAGTGGAAAAGGTTAAAGTATGATTCGACATGTAATCCTGCGCTGCCGCTTTTCCATTAAACACTTTCATGAAATTCATTATTGTAGATAGCCGTATATTGTTTTCTGGTTAGTGGACCGAGGGGGATTTGAACCCCCGACATCCGCGTTGCGAACGCGGCATCACTACCACTAGACTACCGGCCCCTTTTCTTATCAAGAATCTCCTCTGTTTTTATTCATTTACTCTCAAAGAATAATACCGGGTTCAGAACAAAACCAATAATGACTTTTGATTCAGTAATAACCGATACACATGTAGTTCTACCAACCGGCGTCGTAGAGAAAAACATTGTAATTGATGATGGTAAAATTGTTGCATTAACAACTGAAACTCCTCCATGCAGCAATAAAATCAACGCCATGGGATTGGTCTCAATGCCAGGTGCAATTGATCCGCACGTGCATTATGGAGTATACTCCCCAATAGAAGAAGCAGCAGTAACAGAGTCACGAGTTGCAGCACTAGGAGGAGTTACAACTATCATGAGGATGCTCAGACTAGGAGGTTCTTACAAGAGACTTCTTGATCTGCATCTCTCCAAAAGTGATGGTTCACATTATGTTGACTACGCAATACATGCTTCGATACTTAAAAAAGAGCAAATAGACGAAATGGAATTCTGTACTAGAAGAGGAATTAGCTCATTTAAGATTTACATGAATTTGGGTGACGACGTCGGACATGTTTACATGGACATGAAACCTGGAGCTAGTTCCTTGCAAGAGGACAAGGTGAAAGTAAACGCGGAGATTGTTGAAAAAGTAGTTACAAATGCTGCGGCTTTAGGTTGCCCTGTTTTAGTTCATGCAGAGGACTATCAAATGTGCTCGTGTGGCATGAGGGAAGGGAGAGAAAAAAATAAGGATGGACTTGCTGCATGGTCAGAAAGCAGATCTGTAGAATCTGAAGTCAAATCTATAAGAACAATATCTAAGATAGCAAAAAAGACTGGCTGTACTTTATACTTTGTTCATATCGGTTCACATGGTGCCATGAACGCAATTATGGATGAAAAAAAGAATGGTACAAAGATCTATGTGGAAACATGCCCACACTATCTAACATTATCATATGAATCACAGCAAGGATATCTTGCAAAGGTAATGCCTCCAATTAGAAGTGCCAAAGATGTCGATGCTATATGGAATAACATAAGAAGTGGTCAGATTGATTGCATGGGAACAGATCATGTTGCTAATCAGCTAAAGCTAAAATTGGCAGGAAATAGTATATGGGATGCACTTTCTGGCTTTCCTGGACTTGGAACAATGTTGCCAATGTTGATTAGTGAAGGTGTAAACAAAGGCAGGATGACTCTTCAACAACTTATGGAGCTGACAAGCATGAGAGCTGCAAAAATATTTGGAATATTTCCCAAAAAGGGAAGCCTCCAAAAGGGCTCCGATGCCGATATCGTGCTCATTG
>JACQFM010000165.1 GCA_016200035.1 Nitrososphaerota archaeon | reverse complement strand
CTGGGTGGTGATTCATCTTCTCAATGTATAACGCTGCCCTAGTCATGAATCCAAACGCTTCAATGAAATTCTTAAAGACAAAGTCCTTGTGTAGTTTGCCATTAACTACACTCCACCCGGCTAAATTTGCTAGTTCCTTTTTGATTTCTTCATCTGTTAGCTTCACGAGTCCCATGACATTCTTTTGTGATTGTCATATTTAACTCTCTAAAATTCCGTAACTAACTTAGGACGCTTCTTTTACACCTTAATACGAATTGGCATATCGGATAGCTAAGCTGCATGAGAAAATGATCGAATCAATTCGAAAAGCAGTTTCGAATTCAAAAATTGGAGTTGCCTTCTCTGGCGGTGTTGATAGCTCTCTTTTAGCAAAACTGTGTAATGATCTTGGATACGACACAACACTACTGACTATTGGAATAGAAGGGTCACATGATATCAAATTTTCAAAAGAAATCGCAACGCTGTTTGGATATAAACATAGAATTGAAAGGATCTCATCTACGAGGTTCCCAAAGGTAGTTGATCATATTAGAGAAACTATTAAAAGTGATAATCTATCATGGCTTGAAAATTGCATTGCTTTTTACTATGTTTCCAAACTCGCAAAAACTCATGATATTAAGACAGTACTTACAGCAAATGGAATTGATGAACTTTTTTGCGGTTATAACGCTTATAGAGATGCAATAAAAAAAGGTGAAGATGAGGTTCTAACGTTAATAAAATCAAAACTTGAAAATGAGATTAACATGATGAAAGCTGTTAACAAAATTTCTTCTGAATTTGGTGTACAAATAATACAACCTTTTCTTTCGACTGATTTTGTGAACTTTTCAATGCAAATTCCAGTCAGTAAAAAAATATATGGACCTGACGATCTGATACGAAAACACGTAATTAGAAAACTTGCGATAGGGATTGGTGTACCAAAAGAGGCGGCATTAAAGAGAAAGAAGGCTTTGCAATACGGCTCGCTTATCCATAAAACTCTAATAAAACTCAATTAAACTTGGAACACTTTTTGGTTACTATGTTGTATACATTTTTGATTATAGTACCTGATGCTCCAAGTTGATTTTCTGGAACAAAAACCTGCTCTATCTCCTTTTGACTTAGATGTGATGCTATGGACTTGTCATTTTTTACAGCCTCTACAAACTCTATTCCTGAATCAGACGCAGCAAATGCTACTCTCTGTATGTCTCTATATGCCTTTAGTCGTGCAACTCCCTTCTTTATCAGCGCATCAAGTACAAACTCTGCAAAGATCTGACCCTTTGTCATTTCAAGATTTTTCTTAATTCTATTTTTATCTACGTAAAGATTAGATAAAATTTTGGTCATCGCCTCTAACATTTCATCTAACAAAATGGAACTTGTTGGCAGTATGAATCGCTCGTTTGCCGAGTTCGATAAATCTCTCTCATGCCAAAGTGGTATGTTTTCAAATGTAATGTTTATCTGACTTCGAAGCATTTTAGATAGCGAAGTTACCCTTTCACTTTTTATAGGATTTCTTTTTACGGGAACTGCGCTACTGCCCATCTGACCTTTTTTAAATGGTTCAGCCATCTCACCAATCTCAGTCCTCTGAAGATTCCTTATCTCGATTGCAATTTTTTCTAAAGTAGAACCAATAAGTGCAATGCAAAATACATATTCTGCGTATCTCTCTCGTGGAACAACTTGGGTTGCAACATCTGCAGGATAAAGACAAAGCTTCTTTGCTACCATTTTCTGAATTTCCAAAGCCTTCGAGCCCATAAGCGAACCTGTTCCAACAACACCAAGTGTTTTACATAACAGAATTCTCTTTTTGCACTCGTCTATCCTCTCTACGTGCGTTGCCATCTCTAAAGCCCAATTTGCAAATTTTAGCCCAAATGCTATTATGCTGGCATGTTGACCGTGCGTCCTGCCAACCGCAGGTGTATCTTTGAACTTTACAGCAAGCTTGGCTAAAATGACTGCCAGCTTTGCAACTTTGGGTTCTATTATTTCAAGAGCATCACGAATCTGCATTGAATTGCTTGTATCTACTAGATCGTTACTTGTCAAACCATAATGAACCCAGGGCTTTGCCACGGTAGGACAAAGTTCACTTAGTGCTTCAACCAGAGCGGCAGTATCATGATCACTTTTTGCTTCAAGTTGTTTTACTCTTCTGACAGTGATCTTACCTGATCTTGCAACTCTTGCAATATTTTGCGCGGCAGCTTTTGGGATCAAACCTATTTCTGCTTGAGATTCTGCAGCCGTTGCCTCAAGCTCAAGCTGATAATGAATTTTCTTTTGTTCATCAAAAATGTCACGCATTTGCTTGGTGCCATAACGTCCACCATCAATTGGCAAAATAGGCATAATGAATTTGAACTTAATTAGGAAAATAAACCTACTTATGATTTAAATTGTGCAGAGGCATTGTAAATGATTCACATGTCAGTACCCACTCCAAAAAAAATCGGCAATATGGAATATAGAATTGACGCTGATTCAAATCGTGGAATGAAAGTTCCTGTTACAATCTATGCTGACGAAGGGTTGATGCAAAAAATGGTTACTGATAGAACAATTATCCAAGCAATGAATGTCTCAACGTTGCCTGGTGTTCAAAAACATGTAGTGGTTTTGCCTGATGGTCATGAAGGATACGGCTTTCCTGTTGGGGGTGTGGCTGCAATGGATGCTGAAGAAGGAATGATCAGCCCAGGGGGTGTAGGTTATGATATTAATTGTGGAGTTAGACTTTTGAGTACAAACCTCACGGAAAAACAAGTTAGACCTAGACTTAGGGAACTTGTCACTGAACTTTTCAACTCCATCCCATCCGGAGTTGGTTCCAAAGGGGCAATAAAACTAAATTTTTCAGAACTTGATGAAGTGCTAGTAAGGGGAGTACAATGGGCCATAGATCATGGATATGGTTCAAAAGATGATGCGGATGTATGCGAGGAAAATGGTCAGATAAAAAATGCCGATCCAAACAAAGTATCAGCTACTGCACGAAAGCGTGGCGCTCCTCAGCTTGGTAGCCTAGGTTCTGGTAATCACTTTCTTGAAGTCCAACGAGTAAAGGAAATACACGATAAGGAAGCTGCCGCTAGGATGGGAATTCACAGCGAAGGTCAAATTACCGTTCTAATTCATTGTGGATCTAGGGGTTTTGGGCATCAGGTATGTAGTGATTACCTCAGGGTTTCAGAGCAAGCGCTCCGTAAATATGGAATAACCTTGGTTGACAGAGAATTGGCTTGTGTGCCAAATAAATCGGAAGAAGGTGAATCTTACAGAAAGGCCATGTTTGCTGCCTTAAATTTTGCATGGAGTAACAGGCAGATGATCACGCACTGGACAAGAAAGGCATTCGAGCGTATTTTCAAACAATCAGAGTCGGATTTGGATATGAAGTTAATCTATGATGTAGCTCATAATATAGCAAAAGTAGAAAAGCACAAAATCGACGGACAACTAAAATCTGTTGTGGTTCACAGAAAGGGTGCCACCAGAGCATTTCCAGCGGGAAGAGATGAAATTCCACAAAAATACAGAGACTTGGGACAACCAGTTTTCATTCCTGGTTCTATGGGAACAGGAAGCTGGATTCTATTAGGAAAGCCAAACTCCATGAACATAAGCTTTGGTTCTACGGCTCATGGTGCGGGAAGGATGATGTCAAGATCTGCAGCGCGCCGTTCCTATACAGATGCTCAAGTGCAAAAAACTCTCGGTGACAGAGGAATTTTCATAAGGGCACTGACAAGAGAAGGAGTTGTAGAAGAGACACCAGAAGCATACAAGGATGTTGATGTGGTTGTCAATGTTTCTCATGAAATTGGGATAGCTACTAAAGTTGCAAGGCTTGTGCCAATGGGAGTAATTAAGGGATGACAGAGG
>JACQFM010000164.1 GCA_016200035.1 Nitrososphaerota archaeon | reverse complement strand
GCGCTTCTTATTCTTGTCTCGTTTTCTGAAAGTTCTTTTATATCCCGCGTAAGAGAGTCAGACTGTCTTTCAAAATTATTGATCTCTTTTGTTATACCTTTTTCAGTATCATACAAGCCCTTTAGCTTAGAATCATATTCCTTTAGTGTGATAACCGATGTGCCAGAGGTGGAGATAAGCTGCTGTTCTTTTTCTCTTAGTCCGACAAGTACCAAGTCTGCCTTTTCTTTTTCTTTTGTCAGCGAGCGTAACTCAACTTCAATCTCATGCTTTTCATGGTTTAAAGAAGATTCTTCCTGAGAAAGTAGTCTAATATTAGATTTTATGGCCATCTCGGCATTTGCAACTTCGGTAAAAGTTGAACTTTGTTCTCTAAACTGCGCCAAAACCAAGCTCTGAGTGCTCAGAAGTCTGGTCTTTTTTTCATTGAGGATAGAAAGTGAACTTGCTATTCGTGCTTGTTCTTCATCAGCATAGTTTTCTTGTGTCACTGCTATTCTTTCTTCCAACGAGGCGATGTAGGATTCAAACTTTGCAGTGCCAGTTTTCAAACTCTCGTCTTTTCTTGCCAGTTGAGAAATTCTCGAAGTAATCTGTTCCTTAGTTAATGAAATTGATTTGAGTTTTGCTTTTATTTCAGTAATGCTCAAGTCTACATTTGCAAGTCCAGTCTCGGATACATGATACCTATTGTCAAGGCTCTTTGTTATCCTCTCAATTTTTTTAAGCTGAGATTTTTTATCCTGAATGAATTTTTTCAGCAGATTTAACGCATTAATAATATCTTCAACAGATGTGCTCATCAGTATTATCTTGGTAAGCTTTGATATCTTTGAATTGATATCAACGACAACTGCATTTGCGTCTGCTTCAAAGAATTGTCCGTCACTTGTTACTGCTCTATAGCCTTTTTTTGATAAACTGTACGCAGCTTCCTTAGAATCTACCAGAATTACGTTTCCAAAAATGAAATTCCTAAGGGCATTGAATTTTTGATCACATTTTATGTGGTCCGATAAGACGCCGATAACACCGTTCTCTTTTGGTTGATCAATTTTTGAATTAGGAATAGCGTCTAATGGTATGATTCGTATTTTTGGCAGTTTCTTCTGTTGTGCAAATTCTGCCAATCCAAGTAGGGTTCCAAAGTCATTTACAACAAGGGCCTTTAGCCAGTCAGAGCCAACTGCAAGAATAGACCTTTCGTATTGATTATCCCATGATAGAACTTCATAGACAAGACCTTGTATCCCTAGTCGTTTTGAATCTTCTTTAAGCTTGGCAATGGAATAATCCTCGTGCATTACCTCTTTTACCACACGAATCTTTGCTTCGTATTGCGCTGCAGCTTTGCTTGCTTTTTCCAAAATAAGCGAGTTCTCTTCTATGTCTTTTTCGATTTTTAAGCGCTTCTCTGACATATTTGCATGCCGAGATTTTAATTCATTTATTGTAGCTTGATGACCAGCTCGTACTATCAATAGTTTCTCTCGGAGATCTACAAGCTTGTCTTCTTCTAATGAAAATGATTTAATTTTCTCCGAGTTCTGTTCAATTTTGTTTTTAATGTCATTTCGCTCAGCCTCAATCTTGGAAAATGACAACTTTGCTTCATTAAGTGATCTTGTCAATCCATTTATTTTTTCATCAATTTTTACTCTGTTTGTTGCTACCTGTGATTGTTGTTTTAGAATTTGATTAATTTCAGAATCTATAGATGATAATTCCACATTTGTGACCCGCTTTGTTTCTTCAATTGATTTTATTGCGTCTTTTATTTGCAGAATTTGTGATTCTAAATTTAATTTCTTTTCATGTAAACTCTTTAGTTCTGCATCTATCTCAGGAAGTCTTGAATTGATTTGTTCCGATCTTCTTGTATTGGTTGCAATCTTACTATTTGCTTGTTCTGATTGCTGCAGTGCTGAGCTAAGCTCGGAATCAATTGCTGCTTTTGCTACATTATAGGCATTAACCTCATCCATAAATTTGTGCTTTTCATCTTCAAGTTTCTTTATTTCATCTTTTAGCTGGTCACGTTGTTCCTCAAGTTTTTTTGAATCAGAAAGAATAGCATGTAGATTTCGTTCCTTTGATATTTTTTGAGATTCTATCTCGCGAATCTTATTTGAAGCTTGAATTGCCCTTAGCCTATCCACTTCGCGTTCTAAGAGCTCGTACCTAAGCTCAAAGTTTCGTTCAACCTCAAGCTCATCTATTCTCTTTTTTATCTCGTCCATCCTAGCTAGCGCAATTTCAAGGCGCCTATCTGCCTCATCAAGCTGCTTTAGCGATTCAGTCTTTTTCTCATCAAAATAGGCAAGGCCTATAATATCTTCAATTATTTTCCTTCTCTCTTCAGCGTTAAACTCTGAAATTCTTGTAATTGTGCCCTGCTGGACTATATTCAATTTATGAATACCGGCATTTGCCACCTCAAGTAGGTCAAGAACATGGTTTCGTTGCATCTTTTTTTGGTTTAAATAATAGATATTTTCTCCAGATTCATCCATCTCTCTTGTTACTGTAACTGTATTGGAATCAATGGGAATCTTTCTATCTGTATTATCAAAGTGACAACTTACACGCGCTATCTTCGTTCCATGCCTACTATTGTCTACATCGTGAAGCAAAGCGCGTAGCCTATCTACTCTCATAGTCTTTGGGGCATTTTCACCAAGCGCAAAGGTGATGGCATCAAGTATGTTGCTCTTACCAGAACCATTTGGGCCAGATATTGCGACAAGGCCCGGTTCTAGGTTTATTACGGTATTTTTGTATCCAAACGATTTGAAGCCAAATATCTCTACCTTACGAATATGAACCAACAGTCTCGATGCTCAAAAAGACAAGATAACCAAATAGTACCAAGTTTCATTGACTATGCTAACAATAATTGTGACGCAGATTATATCTGCTAATTTTACTACGAAGTATGTTTATCAATTTAATTTTTAATTGAGCCCAAAAGCAGTACCAGCATTTAATATGTATTTATTCTATCTTTAGGCAGAAAACATTGGTTAAACTTGGGATAATACAAACTACTTCTTATAGCTCAAATGAGCAAGGGATTGAAAAAGTATCAAAGTTACTTAACCAATCGGGTGGCAAAGAGGCCGATGTGATATGTTTGCCTGAACAATGGCTTGCACAAAATAAAATCAACGACTATAACAAAGTGTTTGAGAGCTTCAGAAAAATCGCCAAGAACTACTCCATGACTATAATACCAGGAGCTTTTTACCAAAGGGAGTCTGATGCATTCACAATTTCTTCTCCAGTAATAGATCCATCATGGGAAATCATAGGCAAACAAACAAAAATACATCCATTTAGCTATGAAAAAAGACTAATCAGAGCGGGTAATCGCACCGTTGTTTTCAAGACCAGTTGTAAATTTGGTATCATAATATGCTATGATATGGTATTTGCTGAGGTAGCCAGGTCTCTTTCTATGAAGGGTGCAGATGTGCTTTTTTCGCCAAGTAGGATAGTAAAAAGCGGGATTTACCCATGGCATTTGTATGTGACAGTACGAGCTTTGGAAAACAGGGTTACTATACTTGCTTCAAATATGGAAAATAGGAAATTTGGAGGCAAAAGCGTCATAATAGACCTCCATGAAAAGGACGGGATCGTCATACCTAAAAAGATAGAGATGCGTGGTCAAGCTACCAAATTAGTTGAATTCGATTTGGCAAGATACAAGAGAGTTAGAAAAGAAAGGTTTGCAGATCTTAGGAAGTTTTCTTAAGATTATCTGTCACGCTTGCCCTCTACAAACTCCATAAATGCCTTTTTTGCCTCCGTATATGGCATTTGTATTGGAGGATGTTTAAAACAATATGAAGAGATGCTAGTCATTGCGCCGTAAAGTTTTCTGTCTAGCCCTACCTTTAATCCGCGTATCGCATCTATCATAATTCCCGCACTGTTGTAAGCATCTATTACTTTCAATTTAAGATCAAGTTTGATTGGAATCTTACCAAAGTATTTTCCTTCTATGTTTATGTAACAGATTTTTTCATTATCAATAAAATCTACATAATCACTTGGTCCTATCCTCATTGGAATGTCATAGTCTGCCATAGCCTTTACAGCACTGGTTTTGCTTATCCTCTTATCCTCTAGTCTCTCCTCATCAAGCATGTTGTAGAAATCCATGTCTCCACCAATGTTAAGCTGATATGTACCGTCAACTAGTACTCCACGATCGACGAAAAGTTTTATCAAAGTCTTGTGCACTACTGTTGCACCAAGCTGACTCATCACATCATCACCTGCTACTGGAATTTTCTTGTCTGCAAATGCTTGCTGCCACTTTGGTTCCGATGCAATAAACACTGGAATTGCGTTTAGAAAACCAATTCCTGCCTCAAGAGCTTGGGTTGCATAGTATCTTACTGCGTTTGTACTTCCGACAGGAAGATAGTTTACAAGCATCTCTGCTTCTGTGTCCTTTAGAACTTTTTTTACATCAACTTCTTGATCTTTTGATGGTGTGACAATTTGTCCTAGATGTCTTCCAACTCCATCCATTGCGGGACCACGTTGGACTGTAACTCCCATTTGTGGCACTTGGGCTACTGTGATTGTATTGTTTGGTCGTGCAAATATTGCCTCTGAGACATCTTTTCCAACCTTCGTATCTGCAACATCAAAAGCAGCAACCACCTCAACATCCCTTGGCTCATATCCACCAATATTGTATGCTGTGAGACCTACTGTGTCTTGGGGGTTTTTTGAATAATAATGAGCCCCTTGGATAAGTGCAGAAGCACAGTTTCCCAAGCATGCTATTGCGATACGAATTTTCTTTCCCAATGCTCTCTTAATCTACGCAAATTATACTACATATTAATTTGCTTGTGCTTGTAG
>JACQFM010000013.1 GCA_016200035.1 Nitrososphaerota archaeon | reverse complement strand
TGGAGTCAATATACAAGAAAACTTTGACAAGGAACTTTCCAACTTGGTAGTCTCATACGACAAAGGCAGACACTCCAACCTTGGATTAGAAATTGCAAACTCTATCTCAAAATCATTAAGCAGTAAGATAAGGATAGTCAGAGGCGTTGTCGAATCTCCGGAAGAAGAACGTGATATTTTAAGCAGGATCAATGAAATGATGTTTGATCTAGATTTAAGAAAGATACCAGTAGAAAGGGTATATCCAGAAACTGATGATGTTACACAGAGCCTGCTGCAAAATTTTGAACAAGAAAATTCGGGAACAATAATAGTAGGAGCTGGCAATCAATCTGATCAAGCATTTAGTCCAAAGACTATAGAAATAATTGAAAAATCGAAAAAAACAGTTTTTGTCATACGAAATTCCAGATTTTCGGAAATTCAAGTCAGATATTTCTGGAATATGATTGCACCGCGACTCAAGGAAAATAGATATATCTACAGACTTTACGTTGACGCAATAAAACTAATGTCTTTTATAAAAACAAAAAGAGAGAAAAGACGCTTTGACGAAGATTATTTTACCAAGTTATAATTAATTTCACGACTCGTAAATCAACCTCTCTTAAATAAGATTGATGAAATGTTCAAATAGAAATTTTATTTTTATGACTTTAGGTGCGAGCCGGTGCACGAATACTGCTAAGGCAGAGGAAACTCCTCCCTCCATGCAGTAAGTGTGATCCAGAGATGGATAGCCAGAGATGGCTGGCTCCAGAACAGAAAATAATCCAAACCGGAGTACTATGATGGCAAAACCTGAGGTTCCCGGCAAAGGAATGAAAGAGCTGACCCACACGGAGCAAGGCCAAACAGAACTATAAGCGCTGCACTTTGTTCAGGTAGGCCGCATAGCTGAATCTCGTAAAAACAGAAGGAGGGTTACGGCTGGCACGCACCAATTTTTGTTAAAAAGAACAGCTATCTTTGTTGTTGTTGCTTTTTCAGTTTTCTATCGCTAACAAATAGCACGATAACAGCTACTGCAGCACCAGCCCCTGCCATGCCATATATCACACCGACAGGAAAACCACCTGTGGAGGTTGTTCCGGTATTTTCTGGAACCTTGGGACTGGAACCAAAGTATTCAATGTTGTCTATACTTGTTTCCGTAACAAATCCATCTAACTGTATGTTTGCAGAATTTGATGATTCAACAGCTCTTACAACATATTTTTTATCTGTAGTAAAGTCCGCCACTTGTTCGGTCTCTTTTTGAATTCCTTCTCTTAAGCTACTTTCTCCCATGGTAAAGCTCGTTATGACTAGCTTCTCTCCACTGTAACCAAACTGGCTTGATTGTGAAATTGTTCCTGATGGATCAAAGAGATGGTGCCATGTAGAAAGTGGCTGTGCAAGAACTGCACCTGCATCTATCAAGTCACGGCCCAACATAGTCTCAGCCTTGGTTCCTGCCATCTTTGAGTATAGTTCGGGAAACTGTGTCTTTATGTAACCTATTGGTTGGTTAATGTCGATGTCGCCATACTCTTGGGTCTTTAGTATGACTGGACCTTTGGCAAAGAGGCCTCTCCAATGAGCATCTACTATGGCTGCAGATGTATCTGTTGCCGGACGCAAAACATAATTCTTAATCGTTGGTGTCATGATAACCCTAAAATCGATTGAAGCAGAATCGTCTCTTCCCTGAAGATGTGTTCTATAATTTATCTTCATGTCGGTTATCTGAACTGTGCTTTGAAGATCACGTGCCAAATTGCTATTTAGCTGAGCTATTAGATCTGAGACCCCTGGAGTGTTTGAATCCGCATCAATGCTTACTGTAACCTCCTTACCTTTTAACAAGTCAGCAACTTGACCGCCATCTGGATATTCTATAAAGACTGTACGCAAGAACTTGAAGGTAGGTTGTGCAGTTTGAGCATGTGTTCCTATCTTGGCATCAAGCTGGACAGCCCAAATGGGAGAAACACTTCCAATAACTAAAAGACCAACCAAAGTTGCTGCAAAAAAAATTCTTAACACAAATGCTGAGATTTTGGTGATAGTAATAAATCTTGTCCTCTCTTTTAACAATAATAATTTCAAAACAATGACATTTATAGCAAAAGTAATTATTGCAGATTCGTTCAATAAAAAAGTCAATTACCGGGGCTAAAAATGATTACAATACTTGCTGGCGGAACTGGTTCTGTCAAATTAGTTAGGGGCGCAGCTTCACAGAGTAGAGGTATTAATGTAATTGCAAACGTTGGTGATAACTACTGGCTTTATGGCCTGTATGTCTGTCCTGACATTGATACGATTCTTTATGGACTTGCTGACCTTCTTGATACCGATACTGGCTGGGGAATAAAAAAGGACACTTATGGATTTTTGCGTCAGATGGAAATGCTTGGGGAGGAGACTTGGTTTAAGATTGGAGACAGAGACGCTGCAATACATCTTATGCGAACTAATATGCTCAAAAACGGCAAAAACCTAACTGATATTACAGCATGGATGTGTCAAAAGTTTGCAATAGACACAAAAATAATTCCTGTCACCGACAACACTGTTGAAACTAGGATTGTTACAAACAAGGGTGAGCTTCACCTTCAAGAGTTTTGGGTAAAACACAAGGGACAGAATGATGTTGAAGGGATAAAATATATTGGAGCAGACAAGGCGCGCGCAAATCCAGCAGCAGTAAATGCAATTCATGACTCACAACTTGTTATTATTGCTCCTGGAAATCCGCTTACAAGTATTGGACCAATCTTATCCATCAAAGGAATTAAGAAGGAGCTTTCAAAATCAAAAAGGAAAGTTGTTGTAGTAAGTCCACTCGTTGGCAATAAGGCAATCAGTGGTCCTGCCGCAAAGTACATGGAGGCAGCTGGTATGGAAGTTTCTCCGTATGGAATAGCAAAGATGTATTCTGATGTGGCCTCTCATATAGTGATTGATACATCAGACAGATTACTTACACGAAAGATCCAAAACTTGGATATGAAAGTCTATGAAACAAAAATAAAAATGAAAGATAAGAGTGAGGAAGAAGCCCTTGCAGCCTTTATTCTAAAACAAGTTCATGCCTAAACTCAGAATAGGCGCAACCATCCCGGTAAAGACTTTTTCAAAAGCAAAAACGCGGCTGGGCCTCACAGCTGAAAAAAAAGAAGAGCTCTGTAAGATGATGCTAGAGCATGTCCTAACCACAATATCAAAGTCGGAGCTAATAGAAAAAATAGCGCTGGTAACAAGGGATGAAAAAGCCTTTGAGATAGGCAAAAGATTTGGTGTTGTAGAAATTTTTGATGAGAAAGAAACAGGAGTAAATAACGCTGTCTCACTTGCAGATCATTATTTTTTAGATGAAGGCTTTGACGCAACTGTGGTATTTCCACAAGATATACCACTTATGCAACCACAAGACATCCAAACCATACTTGATTTTTCTAACTCTACAAGATGTGCACTAGTTGTGCCATCAAGAAAGTTTGATGGAACAAATGCGCTCTTTAGAATGCCAGTCAATCTTATGGAGACACATTATGACGAGGATAGCTACAAGATTCATCTTTCTACTGCAGAGAAATCTCGTGCTTCATATGCACTTGTTCTAATAAGAAGAATAATGTTTGATGTAGATGACTCTACTGATCTTCAATATGTTTTGGCAGAACTGGAGCCAAACATTTCAAATAAAATTCAAAATCTTTTCTAAGAGGCTGACAATAAAAAATACCAACAACGGTTTCAAGCTTGCGCAAAAGCTGTAGGTTCTTTTTTTGATTTGAGATAGCTTAGAACCGTGGCAGCCATGGCCATCAAACCAGCAGCTAACAGTAAGAATTCAAGATTGTTCAAAAGCGCACTTGTTGTCTCTTTTTCAATGGACGTTTGGTTCAAAGTTGACAAGAATGCCATGTATGAAACAGTAAAGTAGTTTGTAGCCCAATGAATCAGGATGGCAGGGCCAAGACCATATCTTACATACATCCAGCCTATTATTACTCCTGCCACTGATGCTTGGGCAAGCTTGCCGATACTCCACGGAGTTCCAGATATGATATGTGCCACTCCAAAAAATATTCCAACAGCTACAACAAGTGATATTACTTTTTTGTAGTTTGTAATATCTAGATTTGCTGAAGGATTCCAAAGTGAGCTGAAAAAATGTCGAAATGAAGCTCGATGAGAAAACATTGCATAAAGCGGTAGGCCAATCAGAAGCATTCTAAATCCTACCTCTTCTGTAAGTGGAGAAGCGGTAACTCCAAAGAACTTTAAGAGGTCATTTTGAACATCTGGAGATTTTGTGGTTATTCCAACACTTTGTTGTACTGTATCAATTGCCACAGAAAATACTATCAAAATTGAGAACCAAGTTATCATGCCAAGGAGACCGTTGTTTTTGATTGCTTGCCAGCCTTCTGTCATAAGCACAGCAAGCGCTTTCATAAAGTTCATTTTAGGCCCGCACGTACAGACGACAAATAAAATTAGATATGTGCACCACATCACCACAAAAGCATCACCAAGCTCAAACTGGATTGGCAGCTTTGCTCCTATTCCCCCAAGAACGATATCAAAACCCTGAAGGGGGTACTCATAAGTTATGTCTTTTCCTAAATCTGAATTAAAGACCACATATGCACCAATGGGAAAGGAAATTATCATCATCCCAAAAATTACTGAGGCTAATGCAGAATACGGAATCGCAAGAACTCTTAATACTTTGTTATTTTTTTGCAAGGTCTGGACTAGTGCACTTCGATGCTTGACTCGGGAAATCCGAGTTTTACAAGGGTTACTTTGATTGTATCTCTGTGGTCGCCTTGAAGTAAGATGTATCCATCCTTTACCGTACCGCCACAAGCATACTTTGCTTTAAGCTCTCTTACTACCTTTCCAAGATCATTCATCTTTGGGTTGATCCCCTCGATCATGGTACCTTTCTTTTTAAAACGACGTTCTTCTAGGCGCACAACAATTTGAGTAGCATCTTTTTCGAGTTCGCCACAAGCGCATAAATCATTTGGAAGTCCGCATGTATTGCAGATTACCACCATTCAATCTAAAAACTCCCTTTCCCACTATTAAGCCTTGTCCGCCTTTAGGTTTTTTATTTGGGGGTTGTAAATTAGCTTTGTGTCAAAGGAGCTTACCAAAAAAGCTGTGGAGATGCTTCTAAGGGGAGCAACCTTGCTAAGTGATCCATGTCCCTACTGTAAGGGAGTCAGAGTGATTAAGGATGGACATGCATTATGTGTAAGCTGTGGAAAAGAAGATATGCAAAAGGTTCTGCCAAAGGATAAGGAAAAGTCTGAACCAGAAACACCACTTGCAAAATTTTAGCAAAAGCTAAAAGATCTATCAGAACAACTCGCACAGGAAAAAGATCTAGACAAGCAACAAAAGATCCTCAAATCAATAAACGACCTTATGGGAATAATAGAGAAGCTCAAAAAATAGTAGCGCAAAAGTTTTTATGTAAAAATCTAGTCCACCAGAGCAGACATGAGTAGTAAGAAATCAGCTCCGCTTCCTGCATCT
>JACQFM010000157.1 GCA_016200035.1 Nitrososphaerota archaeon | reverse complement strand
CATCATTAAATTCTGTGGCAATGGGAGAAAAGAAAGCCGATATGATCCTAAAAAATTGTACCCTTGTAAATGTCTATTCTAACGAAATAACACCTAGTATCAAAGTTTCGATTTTTAAAGATAGGATAGCCTACGTAGGGAAAGACGCATCACATACAGCTGGAAAAAAGACAGTGATTATTGATTTGGAAAAAAGCTATGTGACCCCTGGATTTGCGGATTCCCACATGCACATAGACCAATTTATCTTGCCATCTATGCTTGCAAAAAAATCTCTTCTTTGTGGTACAACTGCAATTTTTTCGGATCCGATAGACATTGTAAGTGTATGTGGCTACAAAGGCTTCAAAGAGTTTGTAAGGCTCACCAAAAATCTATCTATTAGGTTTTTTCATGTTGTGCCAGGAGGTCTTCCAGTTGACAGAAAGTTTAGTCATGCAAAAGCATTGAGTCACGCAGAAGAAAGAATGGCATTGAAAATGACAGATGTTTTGGGTCTTGGAGAAGTTTTTTCGTGGACTAAAGTTACAACTCGAGACAAAGAAACCATGCAGACATTAAAGTATATGATAGATAACGATTACATCATAAACGGTCACACCGCTGGAGCAAGTGACAAGAAACTAAATGCCTACATAGATTCAGGAATCCTATCCTGTCATGAGCCAATAGATTATGATCAAGTTCTTGAGAGGGTAAGACTTGGCATGTGGATAATGATGAGAGAAGGTTCCATCAGAAGGGATTTGGATAAAATAATACCTAATATCATTGCGCACAAAGTTTCCTTAAGCAGGCTTATGTTTTGTTCAGATGGCTTAAACCCAAGAGATCTTCAAGAGTTTGGTCACATCGATCATTGTATTAGAAAGGCAATTACACTGGGACTAAAGCCAGTTGAAGCCATTGCCATGGCAACAAAAAACTGCTTTGATTATTATAACATGGGCAGAGATTTTGGAGGAATCGCACCAGGTAAGATTGCTGATATTTTGGTATTTGATAATCTTGACAAACTAAAACCAAAGAAGGTCTTTGTCGGAGGAAAAATTGTAGTTTCTCATGGTGAGATAGTAAGACAGCTAAACGATCCTAAGCCTGCTCCATGGATGACAAAAACAGTAAAGATCAAACAAAAATTAGGTGAGAAGGACTTTGTCATAAAAAACATCGCTACTTCAGTGCAAACTCTTGTAATTCAGTTGGACAGTGAAATAATAACCAAGAAAGACTATGAAGAGCTTCACACAAAAGATGGTAACATAGTTTCATCACATGACAAAGATGTCTGGAAAGTGGCTGCTATCGAAAGAACTTCAGGAAGAAACAAACGCACTCTTGGTTTTCTAAAAAACTTTGGTGCAGATATTGGAGCGCTTGGCTCAACACAAAGCTTTCATGAAAATGATATGATAATTATAGGATCAAATGAAAAGGACATGGCTTATGCCTCAAACTCTTTAATTGATATGCAGGGTGGCATCGTTGCGGTAAAAGATGGAAAGATAATAGGTAGAATACCTTTTCCAGTAGCAGGCCTAATGTCCCTCTCACCATTTGAAAAGGCTCTCTTGGATTATTCTGAACTAAATTCCAAAATAGTGGAGGCAGGATGCAAATTCAAAAATCCTCTTCTAATTCCACTATTTCTTCCGTTTCTGGCCTTACCAGAGATAAGAATTGTCTCCAGCGGAATTGTCGATGTTAAGAAAAGAACCTATGTAAAGATTTTCAATCGATAACATTTTAAAAGGGGCTAAAAACTATCAAGAAACGGTATTAATTTTGGCTTCAATTCAACAGACTCCACAAGGCCCGGTTCTAGTATTAAAGGAAAGCGCGCTTCAGCAAAAAGGTAGAGATGCGCAAAAAAATAACATAGCTGCTGCAAAGCTTGTTGCCGAGCTTGTACGGACCAGCCTAGGTCCACGCGGAATGGATAAGATGCTTGTAGATTCCCTAGGAGATGTAACCATAACAAACGATGGTGCAACAATTCTAAAGGAAATTGATGTTCAGCATCCAGCAGCCAAAATGATGGTAGAAATTTCAAAGGCGGTAGATAATGAGGTTGGTGATGGAACAACTTCTTCAGTTGTATTTGCTGGCTCGCTTTTGGCAAAGGCCGAAGAACTACTTGACAAAGAAGTACATGCTACAGTAATAATCGAGGGATACCAAGCTGCTGCAGATAAAGCACTTTCTCTTCTTGCCGAACTTGCGAAATCAGTCGATCCAGAGGAAAAAGAAATTCTTCTAAAAATTGCGAAAACAAGCATGGAATCTAAGCTAGTTTCTGAAGACAGTACAATGCTCTCCAAACTTGTTGTTGATGCAATCTTGCAGGTAACTGAAAAACAGGAGAAATCTTACAAGGTGGATTTGGATAACGTAAAAGTGGAGAAGAAAGCAGGCAGCTCTATCAGAAATACCTCGCTTATAAAAGGAATAGTTTTGGATAAAGAGGTAGTCCACAGTGGAATGCCCACCAAAGTTGAAAAGGCAAAAATTGCACTTGTTAACGCTGCACTCGAAATAGAAAAAACTGAGATGAGTGCTGAGATTAGGATAACAGATCCGACTCAGATGCAAATGTTTCTTGAAGAAGAAAATAGGATGCTAAAATCAATGGTCGATAAAATCAAAGAAGTAGGTGCAAATGTACTCATCTGTCAAAAGGGCATTGATGATATAGCTCAACATTATCTTGCAAAAGAAGAGATACTTGCTGTTAGGCGAGTAAAAGAAAGTGACATGACAAAACTAGCAAAGGCAACGGGAGGCAGAATAATTACAAATCTTGATGATATTACATCTAAAGATCTTGGTTCAGCTGAACATGTTGAACAGAGAAAGGTGGAGACAGACAAATGGGTCTTCATAGAGGGTTGCAGAAACCCCAGAGCAATTACACTACTGCTGAGAGGTGGTTCACAGAGAGTGGTAGACGAAGTTGACAGATCTATTCATGATGCATTAATGGTAGTTAAGGACGTAATCGAGAAGCCTGCTGTTGTTGCAGGT
>JACQFM010000156.1 GCA_016200035.1 Nitrososphaerota archaeon | reverse complement strand
TTACCTGCGCCCATATCAAGATCTTTTCTTACTACAACTACCTGCTTAATCTCAGACATCTTCATCTTAGAGAGAAATTACAATATGTTAAACTTTTGAGTTCTGCTGCAAACTCGGTTGATGATTATATCATAACCACGTCTTTTTCTTGCAAATAATATGTTTCCACCTATTGAATGCATTCAAGTCAGTCAAGCAGGATTACCACACAAATTCAGAACTGGTATCCATGATGGAGACATTCCGCCAAATGATAAACTACTGCATCAGAATAGGTCTTGATAACAACATTTCAACACTGAAAAGACTCTCATCACTCCACTACAAGGATCTGCAAAAATATCAAATCCAGTCAAAATACAAACTTACTGCAATGTCTCAGGCTTGTGGCAGATTAGCACAGATGAAGCGCTCAATTAGGGAAGGGAAGAGACCAAAATCTCCATTTGTAACAAAACCATACCTTATCTCATGTTATGGTTTCAAGCTAAACGGGATGCTTCTTTCAATCCCAGGAGGAAACAGAAACCATGTCAATATCGTACTCAACCAGCACACTGTAGATAAACTCTCAGAAGAAGGAATACAGCCAAGGTCATTTACTATAACACCAAGTTCTGTATCCATATCAGTTAGAAAAGAAGTAGAGGAAATCAAATGTCAGAACGTAATCGGAATAGATAGAAACCTAAGAAACGTAACCATTGCGATACCATCTGGCGCAATCTTATACAGGACAAACAAATTATTATCAATCAAGGAAAACACAACTCATGTAATAGCTTCATTCAGACGAAATGATAGGAGAGTAAAAAACAAATTTTACTCGCAGAAACGCAGCAGAAGGACAAGGAGAGTTCAGCAGTTCTTGCACAAGATATCAAAAGACATTGTACAAAGAGCCATAAAATCAAAATCGATGATTGTATTTGAGGACATAAAGGGAATACGAAAGCTTTACAAAAGAGGAAACGGTCAGGGAAACAAGTTCAGAAGAAGATTAAATTCATGGTCATTCTACGAGTTACAGAGACAAATACAGTACAAGGCAGCTTGGGAAGGCCTTCCTGTACGGTTCGTAGATCCTAAACGCACCAGCCAACTCTGTCCAATATGCGGAGAGAGACTCCAAGAGGATAGGTTCCAACATCGTAAATTATGGTGCAATAATTGTATGAAATCAATGGACCGCGATGTTGTCGCGGCACTAAATATTTCTTACAAGGGGTGGAGTAGGTTTTGCCATCCTAGAGGGCTTTCAGATGAAGCGGTGAAGGGGAACGTGGAAAACTTTCAGCCGCTAATCCTTGGAGTAGATGGAAGCAAGTTGCAAGTTCAAAAATGAGCATCAGGCAAGTTTGCAACAGAACCAGAAATGATTAAATACTCAAGTTTTATAATGCGACTCAGAGCATGAACTTGAAGCTACTGGCAGGGGTTGTAATAGTTATACTGGCCTTAGGCGTTTCAAGTAATTCAATATCTCATCTCGCCTTTGCTGAATATAAATCTCCAAAAGAAGTGAGAGAGGAAAATCAACAGGAAGGTAAGGGGAAGGCTTACGAAGGTGCAAAAGAAGCTCATGAAAAAACAGCTCATGAAATGGAAGCATACAAGGGACAAGGCGGTGCTACAAGTCCTGAGGATATTAAAGATGAGAAAGTAAAGCAACAGGAAGAAATGAAAGCAAAGTCAATTACGGATAAAAAAGAATCTCATGAAAAAACTGTAAGAGAGCTAAAACCATATCCAAAACAAGGGATCGGAGCGCCTGAAGATGTGAAGGCCAAGAAATTGAAAGAGAAACAAGATCTCGAAGATCAGTCATTTGCAAATGCGAAAGATTCACACGGGAAGACTATCACAAAACTCGTAGCAAGACGATAAGAACCATTCACATACCATGTGATATACAATCCGTATAACAACAAAGATCAAAGATAATCTCTGTTTTACCAATTATTTTTCGTTAAACCGATTGTCCTAACCAAAAGCAAGCTCTTTTATTACAAGGTGAAGAGTTTATACTGAATGCTAAATTGTAGTTTCAAAATAACATGGTCCAATAGAATAGAGTATCAGGGTGATAAAACCAGTAAAATCCCAATAACTGGTGGAGTATATGAAATACAGGGCCGAAGCAAGGAAAATGGCGGATACACAAGAAGGTACGTTGGTGTCACAGATAATTTGCAACAAGTGTACAAAGAACATCTATCTGAGAAAGAAGAGAATGAGAAACTAAAGAAATTTCTTAATGAAAAGAAGGCATTTTTTAGATATGTAACATCTGATCGATAGCAAACAAGAATGGACATAGAAAAGGCCCTTTACTATAAACACAAGCACAGTTTTAACCCCACAGACAATCCCCCTAATGGTTCAGGAAAGTATCTGAAAATAAAAATAGAAGAAACAAATCCGTAACCGACACCTAGGTTTTGCAAAATTGGAGTTTGAAGCATCTAACCTGTCATTATGAATTGATACTTAATTTGATAACTAAGTGAGTTTTACTCTATAATAATCCCATCTTTCGGGATCAAACTTTTGTACGAATTCTATTGGTTCATTTCTTTCTATTCTACTTTGAATAACGTCTCTGAAAGCAAAGCTTGTCAGGTGCTTGTACCCTTTTGCCTGCGTTAGCATCGTAAACAAGAGTCTCATTTCGCGGCCGCCCTTTTGTCCCCAATATCCCATCCTCAGAGAGATGGGTTCTAAAAAGACTGTATTGTACAGACCATAGTTTTTATCTTTTATTTCAGGACGCAGCTCATAGTCTTCTAATGGTCCACCCTTGGCATAACCAATTATTTCGCCGACCTCACTTCCTAGTCTAAGTGTATTTAAAATTGTCTTGGGATCTTTTATGGATTCGGCAAAAGTTTTCTTCTTAAACTGCAGGGGGCGAGGCAATTCCTCAAAAATGCTAAGCAAAGTTTTGATAAAATCATCATCAAACCGTCGCTTGCCAACTTCTATTGTAGGAACTAACTTTACATTATCATAAACAAGCGATGCTTTGATTTGAATCTCTTTTTCTCTAAGTTTCATAAATGACAAAACGTTGTCCATGAATGTCTTTCTCATAGATTTTGGTAGCGAACGTAAAGCGGTCTCAGACATTTCAGATTCATTATTTAAAAGATCTTCAAAATATGCAACAGATCGCCTCACTATAAAATATGGATGCCAGCCAAGTGCATGAGCATTCATTTTTGCAAGCTCCATTGCTTTAGAAAAATCACCAAGGGCATACCCACTAATCCTATCTGTAACAGAAAGAAACCAACCGACTTTTTTATAATGTTCTTTTGTTTCAGGAGAATTTTTTGTAATGGAAGATTCTGAAAAACATTCATCAATCTGTGATTCAGCTTTTTCTTTCAACTCTTTTGCCCAAGGAAATGTCGTTCTAAGAATTAATGCCATAATTATTTTAACATCAATACCTGCTTCTTCTAAAAATGACAAAAGCTTTTTGTCATTTTTTATAAATTTTATCACTCCCTCTTCGTGTGGTTTGTCTACACTTTTTTGTGGGTCATAATCGTGAAGAAGCGCAGATACAAATAGGTACCTTAGGTCATCCTTTGTAATCTGGTTTAGCAAACTCTGCCATTGAGCCGCTACTAATGTTACGTAAGTTACTTCTAATTCATGATCAACATTGTGATAACCATAATAATCGCTTCCTAATCCGTGTGTCTGAAACAACTCTATGATGTAATCAAGTAATTTTAAATAACATGATTCCGACATGACATTTTTCTGCAATAGTTCAATTATCTCCTG
>JACQFM010000162.1 GCA_016200035.1 Nitrososphaerota archaeon | reverse complement strand
TCTATCAACTATATCGTTGACGTCAGGACCAGTTCCTATCAGAGTCACGGGGGTTTTTAGTTGTTCCTCCATTGATTTAATAAAGTGTTTTGCTGGCGAACTTAGATCATTAAAGGATTGCATGTGTTCACACTCAGGAAATAGCATATCAAGCTTGGTGATTGCAATTTGTGTGGCGCTGTTAATCATAACAGCTCTCTTTGCCAGATCAAAATCAAACTCTGCCGCTCTTCTTGGACGACCTGTTACTGTTCCCACTTCCTGCCATCCCCTTGCTAGAGTTTGTTCTGGAGAAAGTTCATTTTTAAGCAGCCCCGTTCCAACTCGAGTCACATAAGATTTGAAAACTACGATTACTTCGTTTACCTTCTTTGGCCCAAGTCCAATATCAGAACATATGCCTGATGCTGTAACATCCTTTGACGTTACATATGGATAGGTTCCATGCCAAAGAGAGAGAAAGGTACCCTGCGTTCCTTCTACCAAGACCTTTTCATCTTGTTGTAAAGCAAAGTCGATTGCGTGTGGTATGTCATCTAGATAAAGTGCAAGAGAGTCTATTTCCTTTGCAAGTTTTAGTTTTCTTAGAGCTCTGTCTGCATTGGCAGGGCCAGTTCCAGAGCCAGTGGTACCAATTAATTCTTTAAGCCTGCCTTGTGAATCTTGGACTTTATGAGATTCTTCAATAATTCCGCATTGAAAATCAATGAAAGCCCTATCTGAAACCCCAAATTCTTCTATCTCATGTAAGAGAATCTCGGGACTGATGACAACTCCTGGGCCTATCATTAGTCTTGTTTCTTTGTTCAAAAATGCACTTGGAAGCATTCGTACTTTGTATTTTTTATTATTGAATTCTATGGTGTGTCCAGCATTTGGACCTGCTCCACCGCGAACCGCAATGGATGGATTATCTTTTATTGCCAAATAGGAAATTATCTTTCCTTTTCCTTCATCACCAAAAAATCCACCTACAACAACAGTTGATGACACAATTGAGGAGCACAGAGGGGCATATTTAAGCGAAAGCATGACAATACAATTTTAATAAAGAAAATCTGTGCAAGTTTGATGTCAGAACCAAACTATGCTGGAAACATAATAGTAGTGCTTGCGGATCTTCCAGAATTTTTAAGGAAACCTATTTTGCAGAAAAGATTGATGGAATTTTTTTCAATGTCAATATCGGAAAAAAAAGAACTCATTAACAACGCACTTGCGGCAGGTCCTATAATTCCTTTTGACAAATTCTCAAAGCTGTTCAAGACTTGGCTTGAAATTTTAACTAGTGTATCTGAAGAACATCGGGCAACTATGTTTTCGAATTATATTATGGAGATAGTAGAAAATCCGCAAAAAATTGTGTTGTTTAATCTTGATGGAATTTTAGAAGTCTTTTTATCTTTGTCAAAATCTCAGAAGGAAATAATTTCTGGTTCTGTAAAGAGAATCGTAGGTAACCTAAACGAAAGCAAGAAAAAGATATTGTTTTCTATAGTGCCAGATAAGGCAAGAAAAGAGCTTGGAATTTAAACTGGATGATCTGGCTTTCGCTGGTTTTCATCAGCAAAATTAACCACGTCTCCTTCTGGGGTCATAACACCTGCGAATACCTTCTCGTATTTTTTAAGAACCTTCCTATGATCAGGCATCGACATGTCAAGCCTCATCTCGTTTATCACCATAACACTGTATTTTTTCCACTCTTCCCAACACTCATTACAACACGGATAGTTTGCAGCTGATGGGGCAAGTTCAATGTTATCTGGAATCACCTTTTTACACTTTGTACAGACTCTTACCATGGAAAGAACAGCCAAATACTAGTAATTTATCTTTTTTTGGTGAAAAGCGTTATTACAGTAAATCGAGTATAATGGTCATGAAGATAAAGTGCCCAAAGTGTAAGGGTGTTGCAGAACTTGGAGATGACTTTTCTTATGTCAGATGTTCTAATTGCTCACTTGATATGACATATGGTGAGTACATAAAGTACCTTACATACAATGATTCCACTTATGCCGATATTTTAGGTGACTATACTGGAAGCACAGAGGGAACCACTGCCGGAAGTCTTGACGAATGGTAGAAAAAAGCTACGTGTAAGATTTAATTAATTTCGGATCTTATTGCGTTTAGTTGGAATTTGTACTTGAAATAATTCTTAATTTAATAGGTTTTGTAGTAGGCCTTGCCATTGGTATTTTTGCTCATGTTGGTTTTAAGAGCACGGGAAGTCCAACCCTTTTTAGACTAACCATAGCATTTCTTTCAATCAGCATTGGTTTTGGAGTAGTATGGATTGGATACATGGCCGAGTCGCTTATTATACATGAAGGGAAAATAGTTCCTTGGGTTCAGACCCTAGGAATAGGAATTACAACGGTGGGGTACTTTTTCATTGCTTTTTCTCACAGCATAAAGTCATTTTTCCCAAAATCAAGATATTTCAAATCTATAATTGTGCCACTTTTTGTCATTCCGGGTAATTCAATTGAGCATATTATAAGGTCAATTTCTTTTATCCTATTGATATATGGGACAATAGAGACCATAATGTCCTATATGGAGAATAGGAAAGGCAGTACGATTTTCGTTGCCTCAGGACTAGGATTACTTGCATTAGGTGAATTTCTTGGATGGTACTCTGTTGTGTTTCCAGGCTCCCTACTCTACTTTATCTCAATCTCGACCAAAATTGTAGGACTTGGTGCACTGGCAGTACCCATCTCAAAAGTACCATTGATGGGGATGAAGTTTGGCGGCAGTCTATAGAACACATATGAGTATAATAGGCGACATACTGGCCACTACAAGAGATGATACTCCTGACGAGACAGGAGCTAGTGTAACATACTTAATTCGCAAGGCAAACGTTTCTCATAGCAGAATCTCGAAGATTTTGGAAACCCTAGTACAGCAGGGTCTATTAGAACAAATGACCTCAGAGAGAGCCTGTAAATATAAGATAAGTCAAAAAGGCAGGGAATTTTTGCAGGCCTACCGAGGATTTAGAGAATTTGCAGACACTTTTGGATTAAGAATTTAGCTAACTTTCATCATCTTCTATATCGTCTTCAATCTCATCATCAAAATCGTCTTCAAAGTCGTTTTCTGGTTCGTTGGACATCGGTTGTAGGAAAAAGGCAATTTCCTATTAAGGATTTGGGTTGTTACGGATTTTTATCACGTTTAGGATAGAATTTGTGGCAAGATTTGTAAAATGACTTTTGTGTACACCTTCTAATACAATCTTCTTAGTAGAGAGCGTTCTCAGCCCAGTCTTTTCATGACAGAATGATCATACAGGTGCTACCCAACCGCCACAGGAAACGCAAATGTCCATTCCATCTTCATTGACATATGTCTCTGTGCCAGGCGGACACTGACATTGGTGAATTTCTTCATCCATGCTTATTATACATAAACCAAACTTATATTGTTTTTAATGACAAGACATAATTGTAAAAAATCCCTTGAAAAATTGTGATACTAGACTGCGATAAGAAAGGAATCAAGCTGGCTACGAAAATGGTAAAGGATGGCTGCCTTGTAGTATTTCCTACCGATACTGTGTATGGTCTTGGCTGTGATCCTTATAATCCAAAGGCTGTCAAATCCATTTTTAAACTAAAAAAAAGGAAAAAGTTCAAGCATCTTCCAATATTAGCATACTCAAAGAATGAAATTTCAAAGATAGCTATCATTGATAAAGCCTCAAGCAAGTTGGCTGATAAATTCTGGCCAGGTCAGCTTACCCTTGTATTAAAACTCAAGGATGAAAAGTTAAGAAAGTCTATGAACCTTGGAGATAAAGTTGCTGTACGTGTTCCAGATCATCCTTGTGCACTGGCACTTTTAAAAGAATGTAAGCTTCTTGCTGGAACCAGTGCAAATTTCTCTGGTCAACCTGCCTTTTCTGACTCGAAAAAGGTTCTGGAAAATTTTTGTGGTTATGACCTATTTCTTGACGGTGGGAAGATTCCAAACTCAGTGGAATCTACCATAGCAGAGGTTATTGACGGCAATTTGAGGATATTAAGAGAGGGGAAAATTGCAAGAAAGGAGATAACATCTTTACTTTGAACCTCATCATAACATGTAGCAGACACTTTGAAGAAGAAGCTGCATCTGAGATATCAAATATCTTAAGATATTTGGACGAGCAAAGCGCTACTGTAACCATTTCCGACTTTTCAGGAATAGTTACTGTTCAGACTGCGCTTGATCCCTTTACTGTAGTAAAAAAAATACAAGAAAAAATACTAGATGAGCCATGGAGTATGAGATACTGTCTGAGATTCATACCAATCCAGGAAACTGTACTTACTCAAAAAGACAGCATTGTAAAAGCAGTTCTTAACCATATCGGATTGATAAAACCAGAAGACACCTATAGAATAACAATCGAGAAGAGACATTCTGCCATTTCAACGATGGAGATAATTGATGCCATTGCTAGTGAAATTCCAAATAAAGTGTCACTTGAAAAATTTGACTGGAT
>JACQFM010000161.1 GCA_016200035.1 Nitrososphaerota archaeon | reverse complement strand
CTACAGGTTATCTAAGTTACTTATTATTAGCCACTAAGAATCCTGAACATTTTCGCGGATCTCCTCAGATTATAGCTGGCAATTATGTATTAGACCCAAATTCTGATGACTCTGTAACAGCATACATTGAAGGTCATAAATCAGCGATGGACCACGGAATTAAGGCAAGTAATAATTCTGATCTGCGTACTGCGTATGCAATAAATGCTTTTTATGACCATTTTATGACGGATATGTTTTCAGCAAGTCATCTGAGGGTGCCTCGTAGACAACTTCACGATAAATATGGAATAGGAGATATGTATACAGCAGCACAAATGCATAATGAAGATGGAAAATATGGACTCTGGGTAACCAATGCTTTGGGGGATGTATGGCAGGCATTTGGTGATGGAGAGCAGCAAACTAATTCTTCGAACGCAGACAACTGGCAAAGATGTCTGCAGGCAGTCAAGGCCTCTGTAGACGAAGTCAAAAATGCAATAACAACGAAAAGTGTAATTGCTACAACAGACTATCAAATCCTGAAAATAAAACCTGAGGTTTTTCCTCCTGGTGCAGTAGTGTATAGCAAATCCAAAAAAACTGATTACACAGTAAAAATGGAAGTTGAAGATGCAAATCCATGGCCAATTCAGTGTGTCGTCATGGAATTCCCCTCAAAACAAAAAGCTTTAGTGATTCCAAAATGGTTGAAAGATAAAACAGACCCTGAACTTCCTGATTTAGTGGTGTGGTTGAGGGGGTTCGATGATGATAATATCGAAAATATCTTAAAACCACTTTATAGAATTAATACCAAGTCAGTTGTTTCCCCATCTGGTGATATGAAAGGAACTCAGTCATATCCGCTTTTTATTATAGCTGATGGAAAGTTATACGTACGCACAACCGATGACATTTCCTCACCTCTAGCAAACCAATACATCACTGCGGAGTATAATTATGATAATACGACTTTATACGATAGTAATTCTGCTCCTGCAGTAACTGAGAGATTACAAGGCAGACAACAAGGATACCCAGCTCCGCCATAATACATGATCTTAAATTTTAGAAAATGAAAACTTACATCTTTCAAATGTTCGCATTGAAAGATTGTGTTTAAATCAGTGTGTAGAATACTCGGAAATCTAGATTAGGACATTATTATCGCGGACCCGATGGGACTAGGTGCTGTATTCTGCTATTTCAGGTTCCATTCAGCTTTTCGGATTTCCTCCTCATTGCAACGCAGTTCTGAGTTTACTCTGAAGAGCCGTAATCTTTGATTGGGTTAATTTGTCAATGATTTCTTGAATCTTTAGTACAAAAGCCTTCGTATCAGCAATTAATTTACTTGGATTAATTTTGATGGCTCCAGTATAATATTGTGCGTCTACACGGTCATCTTTAGATTGCTGTAAATTCTGTATAAACGTGGTTGGAATTTCACCTGAAAACAGATATTCAAATACAGCTAATGTGCAGTCGTGTATTTCACATTTTACTCCTATACGTGAGAGTAATGCGTAAATGACAAAATATTTCGCATAATAGCTTGTAGATACCACCCATTCGTCAATACCTGCTGTAGCGTTAGCATCCATTGATTTTATGGCATTTTCTGATTTCTTCAGATATGCTTTCTGTAGGTTAATTGATTCACTAACAATTTTAATTCCTTTACTCTGCTTTGCACACCATTTAAGATGTTGCTTAATAGTTTTCATAATGTTTCCACATAATGTTACAGAATTTGTCTACTCCCTTAAGTACAATATGATTAGAAACAATTTCGTTTATCAGTGGATCTTTGTTCCTCAGGCCGCTCAAAAATTTTGATTCGCTCGTAGATTTAATGTTTATTTCATGACCTACAAGCCTTGCAGTTTTGAAAATCACATCTCTTTCAATTTGTTTTTCACTTATGATAAACAGATCTATATCACTTTCTTTAGTATAACCTCCCTTTGCAAAGCTACCGAATAAAATAAGCGGATTATCTATTTTATTCTCAATTTCCGCCATCACTTTCTTTATTAAAAAGTTCTTATGTAGATAAATAACAGCGGCAAAAATCTCTGCCATAATTAAGTAGTATTTTGTGATCATATTATCAAGAT
Source organism: Nitrososphaerota archaeon (assembly GCA_016200035.1). GTDB lineage: Archaea > Thermoproteota > Nitrososphaeria > Nitrososphaerales > Nitrosopumilaceae > JBBDNF01. The sequence continues at coordinate 1,968 of JACQFM010000161.1, read as the reverse complement.
TCAAAACATATTCCTTGTTTTTTCCTTTAATTGTACTTGAAAGAATATTGATTTTTTCCAATTTTTTGAGTTGTTGTTGGATGGTATTTACATCTGTCTTTGTTTTTCTTGCTATCTCTCTCAAGTGAAGTGATTTTTTATAATTATCATTATAGAGTGCGAGTATCTTCAAAGTAGTTTGTGTAATGTTGTATTTTTCCAACACATGTTGGATAAATCCAACAGTTCACTTAAAGTTATTGTTTTTGGCTGAGCAACCTATGAGAGAGGTTTGTTGGGGGCAAGTGATTAGATCGTTAAGAGAGATTACAACGCATCGATGGGACTAGGGTACCACCATGGGACTATTTTGGACCCAGTTTATGCTTAAAATAAGTTCGAACCGGATTGGATTCATTACCATATAGTTCTATTTTGGGTTCCATTTATTCCTGAAATCAGCAGATCGAGAAATGAGACCATGTATCCGCAGGGAAGACAAACCTACGTAGGTAAATAGATTTTAGTTAGAAAGCGTACACAATAACACTTTAATCTTTTTTTAAAAATACCACTTTCTTTAAGTACTTGAAAAAAATATTATCTACAATGAAAAAATCCGTAGGAATGGCCTTGGTTATGGTAACAGTTATGCTGATTGGAACAAATGTTGTACCCTCTGCTTTTGCAGCAAACACAATACCTCTCTTAGGATTTGCCTGGAATCATACAACCTTAACATACAGTATTAATGCAGGGAAGAACGTGGATCCTGCCGCAGTAACTGCAACAAATGACGCCATTGCGGCTTGGGATACTGCAATAAATGGTGGTTCAAAGGCAGACTTTAATTTAGTTCCGGCCCCATCTGGAACGCAAGGCGATATTAGGATCTTTTTGAAGGTTGGCACCGGTGTTGTCTTGGGATCGGCACAGACCTTTACAAACTCGGATGGTTCTGCCAAATATTCCAAAGTTACCTTGTCAGGAAAGGCCTTTGGTGATCCATTGGGCCATGATCCAGTAGAAACAATTGCTATTCAAGAGTTTGGACATTCTCTTGGTCTTGGCCACAGTAGCGAACCTTCTGACCCAATGTATGGAACTTACAATGGAGTAAAACTTGCACCGTCTGCCTGTGATGTTACTGCATTTGATGCAGTTGAAGCTTGGTATCCTGGAACATTTCATCCACCGACAGTAAGTTCAGTGACATGTTAGACATCTTTGAACAATAGTCAGAAAGATATGGCATGCATTTGTTTTTAGATAACTTTCAAATGTTACATAGAGGGTTTCTTTATTTAACTAAGGTCTGATTACATCATACACAGTACGGTTTGACATCAGGAGAAGCTGTCAAGTTAGTGGAACATTATTCTTCGTAGAACTTACCTTCTTTGTTCCTTTTTTAACTTCATTAAATAGTTAATTGAAAAGTTATAATTTAGAAGTTTGTGTGTGCGAATCCAGTGGGAATATACCACCATAAGGGGACTATTTTGGATCCGGTTTATTCATAAAATATAGAGGGCCCGATGGGACTAGGGTACCATCATGGTCTTATTTTGGGCCCATGCTGAATGTGGGTTCGAATCCAATGATGATTCAGACCAATAGAGTGTTTGAATACTAGTGAAAAACAGCAGAAGCCACAGGTTCACTAATTCATATTCAACTTATGTATTCATAACAGCTGATAATTCTGGAAGTTCATTTTCTAATCTCAATGGTCCCTTCTTGAGGCGTCGTCTCAGAAAGAATATCATTACGACAGTAAATGGCCCAAGTACAGTTGGTACAATATAGTAACACCAACTTGCTTCCATGTACAAGTATATCGACTGCAAACTATTTACGGATTCATTCATCTAAGAGAAGGTCTAGCTTGCCCCGAAGGTTGATAGCTCATCTGAGTATAATTATCAGTGGCAATTTTCAAAATTTTTTTAAATTAAGTAACATTTAGTATATTTTTTGTACTTTTTG
>JACQFM010000024.1 GCA_016200035.1 Nitrososphaerota archaeon | reverse complement strand
TGTTTTTTAAAATCTCAAAAATCTCTTCTCTGACAAGCTTTGACGCATCATGCAATTCAGCATTTTTGCTATATTTCAAAATTTTTGGATTTAATAACGAACCAGAATAGACAATGGTTTCTGCCTTTTGAATAAGCTTCATTGCTTTGATCGTTAGCAAATCTGGATCACCAGGACCCGAGCCAACAAAGTAAACTTTATGCACGCTTTACCACCATTATTGAAAAATATTTGTTTGTGAATGTTTCTTTTGTTACTTCGCCAAGAGTTAACTTCTTGACAATCTCTTCACTTGTTCCAACATCTTGTGCTATAGCAAAAAGAGAATTATCAGAGAATCCAGCCTCTTTTAGAAGTTTGATGACCTGATCAAAGTATCTACCATCCTTAAGAAATACCATAGTGTCACAATTTTTTGCTGTTTCCTTTACTCTAGATAGATCATAGAAAGCAGGGATCACCGCCATGGTTTCATCTCCCTCAGCTATACTAATACCGACTTTGGATGCAAAAGCGAATATGGACACTATACCAGGAATCACAGTTATCTTAATTTCTGGATATTTTGACTTTAATTCACGCTGCAGATAAATCCACGTACTATAAAGTGATGGGTCACCAACAGTAAGATAAACTACACTTTTGCCAGATTTTATAACGTCTGCTATTGCCTTTGCATTTTTTTCCCATGTATTCTCAAGCGTTTTTTCATCTTTAACCATGGGAAAGACCAGATTCACAACATCTGGCTTTTTTGAATCATCAATTACCGAAGAAATGATGGAGTATGCAATACTTGTTTTTCCCTCTTTGGAAGTAGGACACATTATGACATCAGCATTACGAATGGCCTTTACTGCTTTTACAGTTAGAAGTTCTGGATCGCCAGGCCCGCATCCAACACAGGTAAGCTCAGCCATTAAAGGCAGTCAAAATTGTGCCTAATTAAAATCTAGATTTTCGTTGCAGATACTATTGTTACTGGATTCCTTGCAAGCATCATTGTACCTGTGGGAGTCTTTCGACTCTTAGAGACGGTTATTTGTGTTACGTCTACCTCTTTGAATTTAAGCTTACCAATTATGTCCAGAACTGCAAATAGTGTTTCTACCAAGATTGTACCAATTACTATTCTTCCTCCTGTTTTTAATTTGCCCTCACAAAGTGCGACTATTTCTTTTGTGTCTCCACCAGTTCCTCCAATAAAAATAGCATCTGCCTCTGGTAGCTCTCCGATTTTTTCTTTAGCATCTCCTAAAATTATATTAACATTTGAAATGCAAAATTTAGCAATATTCTTCTTGGTAAGCTCAATCGCCTTTGGATCAAAGTCGACAGAGTAAACTTTACCGCCTGACGCGATCTGTAACGCGGCTTCAACAGATATAGAACCACTGCCGCAACCAATGTCATAAACTATATGGCCTGGTGCAAGTCTTGCTTTGCTTATCTGAATGACACGTACCTCTTCTTTGGTTATTGGAACTTCTTCTATCCGTTCAAAGAGCTCATCAGGTATGCCGGGAGTTCTATATTCCAACATCCAGCATAGTGAAACGACTAGATATTTTAGTGCTACCTAACCAGAGGCAAGCCGATATCTGGATGCGTTATTGTATTAACCAGTATCCATGTAAATATGAACATGAAAAAGTAACTTCCTATCCCTGTCATCACTAACTGTTTCTTATCTGATGGTGCAATTGGTATTCGCATAGCTTTTGCCATTCCATAGGTTATCACAAATAAAACAACCATAACCGCGAATCCAACAAACGGGCGTGATGATACATTCTCAAAATTTCCAATCTGCGCTGCAATTATGCCAGCCAGAACACCAAAACCCACCCGAGTCCAGAAGAGCTTATCAAGTGGATTTTTGGTCTGTTCTCCCACAGTTTTTTCCGTCATTGGATCAGTGGGAGGCGTATTCTTTGTGTTGGGATCTGATGATTCAGACTTTTTTTCATTGTCTTTTTTCTTTGGATGCCTAGTCAATTAATTTTACAAATTGACTCAACTGCTCCTTGTTTAAAATCTTTGGTTCATAAATGGTAATAGTAACAGTATAATTTTAGAATGATAATGAATTCTTATGACCATAGCTGGAATAGATCTTCGTTATCTTGTTAAGGAGATTAGCAAAAGAACTGCTGGTTACTATGTAAGCAATATTTATGGTGTAAGCCGTGACAGCCTTCTCTTCAAGCTTCACCATCCAGAAAAACCTGATATTTTGTTGATGTTTTCCACACTTGGATTGTGGATAACATCAGTGAAAATAGAACAGCTGGAGGAAAATAGACTAGTTAAGCGACTCAGAAATGATCTTCTTAGATCGAAGATTTCTGAGGTAAAACAAGTAGGTGCTGAAAGGATTGTGTATCTTACGTTTAGTGGTATCGATAAAGAATTGATTCTTGTTGGTGAATTTTTTGCCGATGGCAATATCATTCTGTGTGACAAGGAGATGAAGATCCGTGCGTTACTTCATTCAATCGAGGTAAGACACAGAACATTACGAGTAGGATTACGTTATGAACCCCCTCCGCAAAGTGGATTGGATATTTTTCATCTAACATTAAAAGATTTTCCTGACATTTCGTCTATTTCAACTCCCACTGTAAGATGGATTGGTAGAACCTTAGGTCTTCCCTCAAAATATGCAGAAGAAATAGTTTATCGCTCAAAAGTAGGTCCTCAGATACCGGTAAGTAGTCTTTCAAACAAAGATATTGAAAATATTTTAGGTGTAACGAAAAATCTTATTGAGAATATTATAGAAGGAAACCATGAGGCAATCGTTATAAGGAATACGACAGAATCTGACATTTCTCCAATTATTCTTGGTCATGTTGACAAGTCCAAGTGCACAAAAATCTCGAGCTTTATGGCAGGTCTAGATATGTTCTTTAAAGAGAATCTTCTTCATGGAAAGTCATCACAAACAAACACTGTAAATCAGAAGATAGAAGAGCTTGAACACAAATTAGAAGAACAAATCAAGGCTATCTCACTAGTCAAAAAAAGAGTTGTCACTATTTCTGGAGTAGCACGATCAATGTTGGATCTTGCCTCAAAAGGTGTACAGACAATCAATGATCCTGCAATTTCTAATATGCTTGAAAGTAAAAACTCTTCTCTTGCAAAAGAAAGGGGGATATTACTAGTAAATATTGATGGTGAAAAAATCAAGATAAATCAGGATTCATCAATACAAGCAATTGCGTCAGTTTTATTCAATGAATCAAAAAAGCAGTTGAAAGCAATAGAGTCAATAGAATCAATTAAAAAGAAGACAGAAAAGAGTCTTGAAAATTTTAGAAAACAGGCAGACATTGCAAGAGACTCGGTTGTATTTACAGTCCAAAAAAAAAGAGAGTGGTATGAGAGATACCGTTGGTTCTTTACTTCAGATGGGCTGTTAGCAATAGGAGGACGTGATGCCTCATCTAATTCGTCAGTAATAAGAAAGCATTTAGAAAAAAATGATAAAGTATTTCATGCAGAAATTTATGGATCTCCCTTTTTCATACTAAAAAATAGCATGGAATCACCCCCTAACAGCATAGTGGAAACGGCTCAAGCAACAGTATGTTTTAGCAGGGCGTGGAGGGAAGGATTGTTTGGACTAAAT